>CBFRWL010000042.1:0-12981 GCA_965727025.1 uncultured Sphingomonas sp. | reverse complement strand
AGCTTCGGCCTGCTCCGCCGTGGCACGCCGCGTGCGGTTTCCTTTTAAAAAGCCCCTTGAATTCCTGTACAGCTAAGTTAGCATCCTCTCTGCTGGGTCTATAAAATATAACCGGCTGGAGACGATGACATGGAGTGGCACGATTCGTCGCTTTGTCAGATGAGGTTTGGCCTGCTCTGCGGGATGAGCGGGGCATGCTGCGTGATCGCAGGAATGGTCATCTTGCTGCTCGGTTAAGGCAGGAAAACATTATCGCTGGCGCTCCAGCGCATCCAATCTCGCGCTCAGCTTTTCTAGAAGTTCTGCCAGTTTCTGCTGCTCGTCGGCTGCGAGTGCAGTGAACACGTCATCCATATATTGTCTCATGGCGGGTTCCGAACGGGCGAGCAGAGCCGTCCCTTCCGAGGTGATGCTGACCAGCTTGGCGCGACGGTCGGCAGGATCCTGCTCTCGCAGGACGAGCCCATCTCGTTCAAGCGCATCGATGGCTTCGGTCGTCGTGCGCGGCGAGTAATCGAACGCCTCGCTGATCTCCCCGGAGCGGAGCGGCCCATTCTTTAATATCCAAAGGAGGAGCTTGGTGCGCACCACCGAGCTGCCCGACGATGCGAGCAGACGATCCATCGCCCGGCGCAAGCGCCAGTAGAAGTCGCGTATAGCGGCTTCCAAAGCAGGCGCGTTACCTCCCATGAATTACTGCGGGTACCATAATATATGGCATTGCCATGGAGAAGAAACATTGGCAAGTGCATGCGGCCGCATCAATACCGTAGGATGAAGTAATGGGGGATTCAGCCGAAGGTTCCCTGTCCAGCACTAGCCAGGAGACAGATGCCGATCAGCGCGTGCCGCCATTGAGAAGGCCCGGCGTGCGGCGCAGCCTGCTGATCGCGGCGCTGATCCTGATCGTCATTCTCACGACTCTCTTCATCCGTTACGAAACGCACGGGAAATATATCGAAAGCACGAACGACGCCTATGTGCGTGCCGACGCAGTGACGATTAGCCCCAAAGTCTCGGGCTATGTCGAACAGGTGTTTGTGTCCGACAATCAGGATGTCAAGGCTGGGGCCCCCCTCGTGCGCATCGATCCGCGCGATTACCGGGCTCAGCTTTTGCAGTCGCGCGCCCAGGTCGGCGTCGCCGCCGCTGCTTCCGAAAATGCGCGCGCGATGATTCACGAGCAGGAGGGCGCCGTTGATCAGGCCGCCGCGCAGCTTGCTGCCGCGGAAAGCGATGCCCAGTTCGCTGCTGCGGAGGTTACCCGCTATACGCCGCTTGCGGCCAGCGGAGCGGAGACACGCGAAAAGCTTGCTTCGTTGCGCAACCAAGCGATGCAAGCCGAGAAGAACGCAGCAGCCCAGCGCGCCGCCCTGCTTGTCGCGGAACGCAGGGTCGCTTCGCTCCGGGCGCAGGAACGCCAGGCGGTTGCGCAGCGGGAAGCAGCGCAGGCGCAGTTGACCGCCGCCGGCATCAATCTGGGATCGACGATCGTCCAATCGAGCGTGGATGGCAGGATCGGCGACAAGAGCGTGCGTGTGGGGCAATATGTTCAGTCCGGCACGCGGCTGATGTCGGTGGTGCCTTTGGCGCAAATCTACATCACCGCCAATTTCAAGGAAACGCAGATCGGGCGGATGCGGCCTGGCCAGCCCGCCAGGATCCATGTCGACGCGCTCGACGGTATCGAACTGCGGGGGCATGTGCAAAGCGTCTCGCCGGGGACAGGTGCCGAGTTCTCGCTGCTGCCGCCTCAGAATGCCACCGGCAATTTCACCAAGATCGTGCAGCGTGTCCCGGTGCGAATTGCGCTCGACGCCGGGCCCGAAGCGCGAAAGGTGCTCGTGCCCGGTCTTTCGGTTACCGTGAAGGTGGACACGATCTCCGCCAAGGGTGCGGAGAGCCGCATCGAAAAGCAGGAGGAAGCGCGCCAGGAGGCCGGCAAATGAGCGCGCGCCCAGGCGGCGCTGCCGCTTCTCAGCCGGAGCGTGCAGATGCCGCGGCGTGGCTTGCCGTGGCAGCCGGAACCCTTGGGGCATTGATGGCGACGCTGGATATTTCCATCGTCAACTCCTCCTTGCCTACTATCCAGGGAGAAATCGGGGCGAGCGGGACAGAGGGAACCTGGATCGCCACTGCCTATCTCGTGGCCGAAATCGTGATCATTCCACTTTCGGGTTGGCTCGAACGTCTGTTCGGGCTCAGGACCTTCCTCCTGATCGCGGGTGCGCTCTTCACCTTCTTCTCGATGGTGTGCGGCTTTTCGAGCAGCCTGCCGATGATGATCGCGGGACGGATCGGGCAAGGCTTCACGGGCGGAGCACTGATCCCAACGGCGATGACGATCATTGCCACCCGTCTGCCGAGAAGCCAGCAGCCGATCGGCAATGCCATGTTCGGCGCCACGGCCATATTGGGGCCGGTGGTTGGACCCGTACTGGGAGGCTGGCTCACCGAAAATATGAGCTGGCATTACGCGTTCTTCATCAATCTGCCCGTCGGCATTTCGCTGGTGCTATTGCTGTTGCTGGCGATGCCGCATCAGAAAGCTCAGCTGCATCTCATTCGCGAGGCCGACTGGTTCGGCGTAGTCGGTTTGGCGCTGGGTCTGGGCGCCCTGACCGTAGTGCTTGAGGAGGGCGAACGCGAACAATGGTTCTCCTCGCCCACCATCATCTGGCTCAGCATCATATGTGTGATAGGCTTCACACTCTTGTTCATCGGGCAGATCGTTTCGCGTCGACCGGTCATCCACCTGGCGCTGCTTCGCGATCGCCAATTCGGTGCGGTGGTCGTTATGGCGACAGCCATTGGCATGGCCATCTACGGAACGGCTTACACCATCCCCCAGTTCTTGTCGGCGATTGCAAATTACAATTCGCTTCAATCGGGAAGAATCGTGCTGCTTTCCGGCGTGCCTATCATGCTGATGATGCCGTTCACGCCGTTCCTCATCCAAAAGCTTGATATCCGGATCGCGGTCACGATCGGCATGAGCATGCTTGCCCTCAGCGCGTGGCTGGAGACCGATCTGACGGTGTTCACAACCGGCGGCGGGTTTGTTGATTCCCAGTTGCTCCGGGGTGTCGGCTCAGTTTTTTCGATGATGTTCCTCAATCAGGCGGCAATCCAGTCGGTCCCCCGCGATCAAGCGAGTGACGCTGCCGGTCTGTTCAACTCGGCCCGTAATTTGGGGGGGTCGCTGGCGCTGGCGGGCATAGCCGTGATCCAGGATCAGCGGATGTGGCTCCACAACCGGCGTATCGAGGAAAGCCTATCCGCCAATTCCGTCGATGTTCAGGCTTATATTCAAGCCCAGGCGCGGCTCTTCGGCAGTGATGATGCCGCTATCCGCATGCTGGGAGAAGCCATTCAACGGCAGGCATTGACGCTCACCTATATCGATCTTTTCTTCATCCTGGCGATCGGCATCGCTTTGGTGACGCCGCTGGTGCTGTTTCTCCGGCCGCTGCCCAAGGGCGCGCCGATCGCGCAGGCCCACTGATGAAGCAGCATCTTTCCCTCGCTTCGCTGCTGATGTTGGCAGGCTGCATGTCAGGGCCCGATTATAACGGGCCGCCGCAGACCGCCGCGCAAGCGGGAGCTCGACCGGCATTTCAACGCACCGGCGACATTCCGACCGCTGCGGAAGCCGGCGTCGCGCGCTGGTGGGAGGCGCTTGGCGATCCGAGCCTCAACGATCTGATCGCGCGGGCGCTGGCGAACAATCCCAATGTCGCGGTGGCGCAGGCCCGATTGCGGCAAGCCCGCGCCAATTTCCGGCTGGAGCGGGCCAACCTCCTTCCCAATGTCAGTGGCGCCGCGATGTATGCGCATGCGCACCTGCCGGGCGTGAATTTCAATCAGTCGGACAGCAATTCCAACCAGTCGAACACCACCGATCTCAATCTCTACAATCTCGGGTTCGACGCGCGCTGGGAAATCGATCTGTTCGGAGGCCAGCGGCGAACCGCCGAAGCCGCCGAAGCGCAGGCCGGCGCAGCGGAGGCCAACCTCGCCGACGTCAAGGTCAGCCTGTCTGCCGAGATCGCGCAGGCCTATGTCAACTTGCGCGATCGTCAGCAGCGGCTTCAGCTCAATGGACAATCGGTTGCGTTGGAGGAGCAGGTGCTGGCGCTGACCCGCCAGCGTTTCGCCAGCGGCACGGCATCCGCCGCCGACGTTGCTGATGTCGAGAGCGAATTGGAAAGCACGCGCGCCGATCTCGTGCCGCTTAATGCCGAGCTCGATGCCTATCTCAATGAGCTCGCGACGCTTACGGGGCAGGCGCCGGGCGCACTCGACGCGGCGCTGCGCCCGCTGGCGGCGCTCCCCCTGCCTCCGGCGCAGATACCGGTTGGCGATCCGGCATCGTTGCTGCAACGCCGGCCCGACATCCGTGCCGCCGAACGCACTCTCGCCGCTGCAACCGCCAAGGTCGGCGCGGCGGAGGCAGCACGTTTTCCCCGTTTGAGCTTCATGGGTATCATCGGCATCGGCGGCACCAAATTATCGGATCTCGGGCATCTCGACGATTTCGCAGCCCTCGTCGCGCCGCAACTGAGCTGGAGCTTCCTCGATTTCGGCCGCAACCGCGCCCGAGTGACGCAGGCTGAAGCTGCGCGTGACGAAGCGGAGGCGCAATATCGGGCGGCGGTTCTCGCCGCGCTCCGGGATGCGGAGGATTCGTTGTCCCGCTTCCGCAACCGGCGCGCAGCGGTGGCAACGCTCGCGCGATCCGAAGCGTCGGCTTCGCAATCCGTTCAGCTCAATGCGCAGCGCTATCAGGCGGGCACGATAACGCTTGTGAACTATCTGGATGTGCAGCGCCGCCATCTGGCGGCCCAGCAGCAGCTCTCCACCGCCAAGGCGAACCTGACCAACGATTTCGTGGCGATTCAAAAGGCGATGGGGTTCGGATGGGAGCAGCCCGCAAACCCTTGATCCCGATCGCGCAGCTTAGGGTAGCCCGCCTTCCAGAGCCTCCAGCTTCGCGATATTTGCATGGCGGCTCAGGCATCTCACCAATGTGCATTTGTGAACAAAGCGAATATTTCCAGTAATTTAGGGGTATTTAGGCACACGATTGATTAACCTATCCCCGTTATCGCGCATTTGGGGACAATGAAAATAAGGCTGAATATGCGCGAACGCCCCATCGACCGGCTCTGGCAAATGCTCGCAGTCAGAAGCGCTCCGGCGCTCTTGGCCGCCTTCCTGCTCGGCCTCGGGGTCGCGTCCATCGCCTCGGCATCCATTCTTCATATCACCATGCTGTGCGGTGCCGTCGCCTTCGGATGCGCCGCGGGATTGGCGATCCGAAGCAGGGCTGCCGCCGCGAACAGGGCAATCGTGAAGGCGGATGTCGCGCAGGGAACGGGCCATCCGCGTTCCACGAACATTCATCCGGTGACGCAGCTTGCGACGCGAGAAACTCTTTTCGACGCGATTGCCGATACAGCCGCTCCATCGGGCACGCTGGCCGTCCTACGGTTTGCCGATTATGACCGCCTTGCGGCCTTCGACGAAGATAAGGCGCGCCAGGCGCTGATTACCATTTCAAAGCGGCTTGTGGCCGCCATCCGGCCCGGCCGGGTACTGGCGCAAATAGACCGTGACAGTTTTGGCCTCTGGTTCGCGGATGCGGCCGACGGCGACCATGGCCATGCGGAGATTCGCGCGCTTACTTATGTCGCGCGGCAGGAACTCGCCGATATCGACCAGATGGTGCCTTCGATCGAGATCGGCATCGCCTGCAGACCGCATGATGGCCACGATGGCGACGAGTTGCTGAAACGCGCCAATGGCATGAGATCCGCGCCCGAAATTGGGTCGACCGGCGAGATCAAGCTAGCTTCGCGCCTGCCTGCCAATGTCGAGCGCGAGATTTTCGCAATCGAAAAGGCATTGCCGCTCGCCATTGAAGGCCAGCAGCTCAGCCTCGCGTTCCAGCCGCTCATCGATCTCAGTGCCCGCAAGCTGGTTGGAGCGGAAGCGCTGCTGCGCTGGTCTCACCCCGAGCTCGGCAATATCGCCCCTGGCCGGTTCATCCCCATCATGGAACAGATCGGCCTCAGCGACACGATCGGGATGTGGGTGCTGAACGCCGCGTGCCGGGAAGTGCGCCACTGGCAAGCCGTCGGTCTCGGCGACCTGCGTGTCGCGGTCAATCTTTCGGCAAGACAGATATTGGACCCGACGCTGTTGTCCAAAATGGAGCGCACGTTGAACCGCCATGGCATCGAGGGCAGCGCGATCGAGCTTGAGCTGACCGAGACCGCCGCGATGGCGGACATCAACTATAGCCGCCAGATTTTCGCCGGCCTGCGCGAGATGGGCGTCCGCCTCTCGATCGACGATTTCGGCAGCGGCTATTCAAGCATGAGCTATCTGCAGAACCTGCCGTTCGACAAGCTCAAGATCGACCGGGCGTTCGTCACCGACGTTCATCTTCGGTCGGAAAGCCGCGCGATCTGTGCGGCGATCATGGCCTTGGGGCGAGGTCTCGAACTCGAAATATTGAGCGAAGGGGTCGAAACCCACGAAGAACTGGCTGTGCTGCACCAGCTCGGCTGCCGCCTCTTCCAAGGTTATTATTTCGCCAAACCCATGACGGCCGAGGCATTTTGCAACTTTGCCAAGGCTCCGCTGGGATTGCCGATGCAGCGATCTCCCGTCGATGCTCAATTGGAGCAACTCAGCAAAAGGTTATCGGCATGAGCCGCGTTCGCATCAATCTCGGCTTCGCACCGACCGCAACGCTGCTGGCAGGCAGCCTCATGCTGGCCGCCTGCGGCGGCGACATGGGCGCCGCGCGTCCGCAACCGCCATCCGCCGCCGGATGGGCTGGGCAGGAGCAGGTCAAACAAGCGATCGCCTTGCTCAATCAGGGTAAAGCTCCCGAAGCGCGGGACATTCTGATCAAGCTGCTCAAAAAGGAGCCCGGCGACGCGGTGGCGCGCAAGCTTATCAAGCAGATCGATACGCCGCCCGAGCAGTTGCTTGGCTCCGAATCCTACACGCGAACCGCCGTCGAAGGCGACAGTTTTTCCAGTCTCGCGGAACATTATCTCGGCGATCCGCTGATGGCCTATGCGCTTGCCCGCTACAGCGGCGTCGACGTGCCGGAAGCATTGAAGCCGGGGCAGACGCTTCGCATCCCAGGCAAGGAGCCGGTCGTCCGAACCGCCAAGCCTGCGGAAAAACCGCAGCCCGCCGCGTCATCTAGCGCCCCTGCGCCCGCCAAGCCGCGCCCGACCGCGCCAAAGATCGCGACCAACCCGGCCAAGGCGTCACAGCTTCGCGCGCGCGGACTCGAGCAACTTAATCGCGGCGTGATCAACTCCGCTGTGATGCTGCTCTCCCAAGCCAGTCAGCTCGATCCCCAGAACCCATTGATCGCACGCGACCTTTCCCGCGCGCGTCGCATTCAAAAAACCCTGAAACAGCCTTGATCGAAGGGCGAATGACGATGAACCATGTCGGCAGATATCATCTTCATGAGCGCATCGGCGAAGGCGCCATGGCCGAAGTGTGGCGGGCGCATGATCCGACCATCGATCGGGTGCTGGCTATCAAGTTGCTGCGTCCCGAATTTCGCAGCAGCGCCGAATATTCATCGCGCTTCCTGCGCGAGGCGAAGGCGGCCGGAGTGCTTTCCCATTCTGCGATCGTCACCATCTACGACGTCGGCGAGGCGGATGGCGTCGCTTATATCGCGATGGAGCTTCTGGAAGGCGAGCCGCTCGATGCAGTCGTTGCACGGCAGGAACAGCTTCCGCTCGAAACCATCCTCACCATCGGGGCGCAGCTCGCCGGCGCGCTCAGCTATGCTCATCGCGCGGGCGTCATCCATCGCGACATCAAGCCATCGAACGTCATGCTGCTTTCGGATCGGCGTTCAATCAAGATCCTCGACTTCGGGATTGCACGGATCGCCGACAGCGCGCCGGGGCATGATAATGCCGATGCGCGAACCCAGATCGGGCAGGTCATCGGTACGCCGCGCTATATGAGCCCCGAACAGGCGCTCGGGCGAGATATTGACGGCCGTTCCGATCTCTTCTCGGTTGGCGTATTGCTTTATGAGCTCGTCACCCGGCAGCCGGCGTTCAGCGGCCCCTCGCCCGCGGCACTCGCGCTCAGGATCACGCAACAGAATCCTGCACCGATCGCCGAGCTGGCGCCGCATTGCCCCGGCGGTGTCCGGTTCATCGTCGACAAGCTGCTCGCGAAGCGTCCCGAGCGCCGCTTCGCGACCGGTGACGAACTGGCTAAAGCGATCGAACGCGAAACGAAGGCCTATGCTGCCGTGCAGGCGGATCAGGTTGCGCGAGGCCGTTTCGTTCCCGTCCAAGTGCGCGTCACCATCGCCACGGTGGCCTTCATGGCGATTGCGCTGTTCTTTGGCATCAACACGGTGCTGAAACGCCAATATGAAGCCATGGAGCAGATGGCGTTGGCTTCCGGCTCGTCCATCGCCGCGTTCGTCGCGAGCAACGCCGCCCTGCCCTCTGTGGAGAACGCCTCCGCGCCGCCTCAAGAACGCGACTGGCTTCCAATCCAGGCCTTCATCACGGCAGCAGCGAACGACGCCTCGGTGCGATGGATGACGATGGTCGATGCGCAAGGCGTGATCCGTGGGTCGAGCGATCCCAAGCTGCTTGGAACACGCTACCACGTCCCGCGCGGGGAGGCGGTGGTCTATCGCACGGGCAATGTGACCGTCACCGGCATCCAGTTGAAGGACGGCAGGGCCGGATATCGCTTCGTGCATCCCATTCTTTATGCGGGCAAGAAGTTCGGGATCATAGAAGTGAGCATCAGCAAGGCTGGCCTGGAAACCGCGGCTGCGCGATCGCGCGGGCTGCTCATCGGCCTGGGCGCGCTGATCGTGGCGGTGGTCGGCGGACTCAGCTTCGCGATCGCCAAATATCTCGCGCGGCCGCTCCGGCGCGTCAAAAACGCGATGCTGGACGCGACGATGGGCAATCTGGATTTCCGGATATCGCATCACCGCAAGGACGAATTCGGCCAGCTGTTCGACAGCTTCAACCTGCTCGCCGATGCGATGCAGGAGAGGCTGGATGCGGCGGAGCGCGGCTTCGGTGGCCCGCACGCAATCGAAGCGACGACCATTGGCTCGCCTTTCGAGGCGGAGCCCCTCGCCCCCTCCACCGCGCCGCGGCTGGCCAGGGCCTGATCAATGTATATTTTCCGCCTGTTCCATCGGGACCGTCCGTTCGAACAGATCGACGCGCGAATCCTTGCTAATGGCCAGCTTTCGATCGGACGCGATCCGCAAGCGGACTGGCAGATCGCCAGCGCCGACGGCACGCTCTCCCGCGTGCACGGTTACATGTCGGTTGAAGACGGTCGCCTTGTCTATCGCGACGCCAGCTCCAATGGATCATTCGCGGCGGATGGCGAGAGGCTCCCCAAAGGCGAGCCCATCCCGCTTCAGCCGCAGGAAAGCCTCTACCTCGGGCAACTGATGCTGCTGGTCGACGAGATCGCGGGCGCGGCAACCGCCGATTTCGCGGACAAGACGAGCATCACTTTGGCGGCGGCAACCGCGCCGCGCCCGATTCCGTCCAATTGGGCGGATTCCGAAAGCGTAGCGAGACTACAGAAGGCTCCGCACCGGGATATCTCGCTGGTCGAAGCCTTCTGCGAAGGTGCAGACTTGGATTCGTCCGCCTTGTCGGCGGACGATCCGGAGCAACTCATGCGCCGGCTCGGGGGGATCTATCGGCAGACGCTGCTGGGGCTTGCCACGCTCATGGCGGCACGGGCGGATACCAAGCGTTCTTACGACATGGACCGCACCACCATCAGCGCGTCTGACAACAACCCGTTCAAATGGGCAGCTACGCGGCGCCTGGCCCTCGAGCTGTTGTTCGACCGCTCGGATGGCTTCCTCTCGGGAAGCGCGGCGGTACGCGCCTCGTTCGAAGATCTTGCTGCCCACCTCATCGGCATGAATGCAGGCGCCCAGGCCGCCGTTACCGCCGCGCTGGAAGCGGTCGGCCCGGACATGATCGAGCGAGAGGCCGCAGGGCTTGGCTTCTCGATCAGAGGCCGATCAGCCAAATGCTGGGATATCGCGCGCCGCAAACATGGCGAGCGCGACGCCCTGCAGCAAATCGTCAACGCGGCGTTCGGAGACGCCTACTGCGCATCCGGAAAATCCGATGATTAATGCTCAGGCAGCGTGGACGCCGACCATCCGATCGGCCAGCCGAACGCATTGCGGCAAAGTGCGCGCGATCAACGAGGATCGCGTCCTGGACCGGCCGGACATCGGCCTCTGGGCGGTAGCGGACGGAATGGGCGGGCATCTGGCTGGGGATCATGCAGCGCAAATGCTGGTCGATGGCATCAGCCGGGTCGAACCGCATCGCTCCGCGTTCAGATATCTCAGCGCGACGCTGGATGCGATCAAACAGGTCAATGCAGCGCTGTTCGCGGAAGCGGCAGGCGATCCGCAACGCAGGGGCATGGGAACGACGCTGGTCGCTCTTCTCGTGTACGATGCGCATCTCGCCTGCCTCTGGGCCGGCGATAGCCGCGCCTATCGCATGCGTAGCGGCCAGTTGGAACAGCTCTCGACCGACCACAGCGTCGTTCAGAACCTCATCGACCGAGGTGATCTCGCCGAACAGGATCGCCACCGGCATCCGCAATCGCATGTCATCACCCGAGCGGTCGGGGTATCTCCCGAGATCGAGCTGGAGAAAACCTTCAGCATCATTCTGCCGGGGGACAAATTCCTGATCTGCTCGGACGGTCTGAGCAACTGCCTCTCAGATGACGCACTGGCCGACGAGCTGATCAGCCCGCTGGACTCGTCGCAGCAGGCCGATCATCTGTTAGAACGCGCGCTTGGGACGGCAGCGACGGATAATTTGAGCTTCGTTCTGCTTCATGCCTAACATTTCGCGCGCTCAAGCCCGGTTTTCCACGATCGCTTCCGGATCGCCGAGATGCCTTGATTGACGACGTCGCGATACCCGGCTCAGGGGCGGCGTTCGATCGAATTGACGAGCGTGCCGATCCCGTCGATCTCGACTTCCACAATGTCTCCCTCCTTCATGAAGACCGGAGGATCGCGCATGGCGCCAACGCCTCCCGGCGTGCCCGATACGATCACGTCGCCTGGATTTAGTGGCGTAAAGGTCGAAATATATTCGATCAGCCTCGGCACGGGGAAGATCATGTCGGAAAGATGGGCATCTTGCATGACCTCGCCGTTGAGCCGGGTCTGCAGACGCTGCGGCCCCAACGGCCCAAACTCGTCCGGCGTCACCAGCCACGGGCCGAACGCGCCAGTTTCGGGCCAGTTCTTGCCGGGACTAAACTGGATCGTGTGCGCCTGCCAATCCCGCACCGAGCCGTCATTATAGCAGGAATAGCCGGCGACATGGTCCAACGCTTTGTCTGCCGGAATGCGGCGGCCGCCTTGCCCGATAACCACCGCCAATTCGCCTTCATAATCGAGCTTGTTGCTTTCCAAAGGCAAGACGATCGGCCGCTCATGGCCCGTCTGTGAATCCGCGAACCGAGTGAAGATCGTCGGATTGGCCACCACCTCCCGTCCGGTTTCCTTCCGATGATTTTCATAGTTCAGACCCACGCAGAGAATCTTTCGCGGCGCTGGGATGACGGGGCGCCATCGCACCTCGCCAAGCGCCACCCGCCGCGCGTCTGCCGCAGGCTTCACCGCCGGCAGCGACCCGCTCGCAATGGCATCTGCAAGCGTAGGCCATTGATCGATCAGAACGATATCGTCGCCGTCGATCATTCCCCATTGTTCGGAGCCATTCAACTCGATTGTCGCGAAACGCATATGAGCCACTATTTCCAGCTATTGGGAATGGTGATCTATATCTCCATGTTTCCTATTGGCAACGTTCACCACTTGCTATCCTCATCCATGCTGCGCTGGACAGGTCAGGACGGAGGGCGCGCCGGACGCCTAGCAAGATGCACAGGTGCAAATCGCCGGATGGATTGCGAAAGTCCGGCCACAAGGTGGAGGATGCCGTGGATCTGGGACTTAAGGGTAGCAAGGTCATTCTGACCGGGGGAAGCCGCGGTATTGGACGCGCAGCGCTGGAGATTTTCGCCCGGGAGGGCGCCGATGTCGCGTTCTTTTCGCGAAACAAGGATCAGGTCGACGAGACGGTGGCCGCGCTTTCAAAACATGGCGGCAAGGTGTTCGGCGAGACCTTCGACCTCAATGATGAGGGCTATGCCGAATGGCTTCAGAGGGCGGCCGACGCCCTCGGCGGATGCGACATCTTCGTGCCCGGCGCCAGCGCCTCCGGATCACAGGCGACAGGCGATTGGGATGTTTCTTTCAACTTCGACGTCATGGCGACCGTGCGCGGCTGCGAAACTCTGGAGCCGTATCTTGAGGCCTCGGGACGCGGATCAATCATCATCATGTCCAGCACCGCCGCCGTGGAAACCTTCATCGTTCCGCAGGCTTTCAACGCGATGAAAGCGGCGCTGATAACCTATGCCAAGCAGCTGTCGCAGGCCCTGGCCGCCAAAAAGATCCGCGTGAACAGCGTTTCTCCGGGGCCGGTCTCCTTTCCCGGCGGAAACTGGGAGGCGATCAAATCGGCGGTGCCGGAACTCTATAGCAAGACCTTGAGCGAAATCGCGCTCGGACGTTTCCCGGAGCCGGAGGAAGTGGCCCGGACCATCGTCTTTCTGGCAAGCCCTGCATCGTCCGCCACCACCGGAACAAATGTGATCATCGACGGCGGGTACACCAAACGCGTCCAATTCTAGGGGCGCCGCAGCAAAGCTGACTGGCTCCTTCATTGCCGGAGCGGCTGCGCTTGGCGCGTCGCGCACGATGCTCCGGTCCGGATATCCAGGACCTTCACGGCACATCCACGGTCGACGATGGGATTCGGCCAGTCGTTGCCGCCTGGCCTATCGATCCTCAATCTTCCGCGGCCGTGTCCG
>CBFRWL010000041.1:0-12992 GCA_965727025.1 uncultured Sphingomonas sp. | reverse complement strand
CGGGCCGTATCGACGTCTATTCGCTTCCCGTTACCCTTGCTTTTATCCTCAGCCTTGTCAGCAGCGACCGTCTTGCCCGACTTGGCTTTGCTCTCGCCCGTTTGCGCGCTTTGTTCTTCACGCGCTGCGATCGGCTTTTTCGTTTCCGGCGCTTTCGACGAAGCTGCCGTGGTTGGCACAGTTGGAGTCGCCCCCAGCCGCCAGTTTGCCAACCCCGCTTCACCCAATGCGGGGTTTCTCGGCGGAGCGGGTTGCGGAGACGCAGCCGGCTTGGCCGATGGCGGGCTGCTCGGTGCAACGAGCGCAAGCACGTCCGGTCGCGATGCCGTCAGAACGGCGTTCTCGCCGTCATTGCTGACGATATTGGGCGACGCCGTCTCTAATTTTCCCTTGGACCTTTTCGCGGGCATGGGCCTCTGGGCCCGGTCTTCATCCGGTACGCCATCGCCCTCTTCGTCGCCGGCATCATTCCTTCGGCTCACGATTGTTGATTTCTGAACCGGCGGAAGCGGCGGCGGCGATCCGGCTGCGGCGGCAAGTTCGCTCTCGCTATACTGCCGTCCGTCCGCCGGAAATTGGCCGAGCAGGATCGCCGCGGCCTGCTGGCTCGCCCGAAGCTTCGGCAACCGGTCGAGAAACGGCTGGAGCGCAGCCGCCTGCTCGCGCGGCAGCATCGCATTGGCTGTCCTTTGCGCGCCGGCTAGGTCCCCGCCGAGTGCGAGCAGGAAGACCCGATCGCGCCACGCCGCCTTGTCCTGCCGCCGCAAGAGCTTGTCGAGCGTCGCCATCGCGCCGGGTACGTCGCCATCGATCGCCTGCGTAACGGCGAGCCTGCGCGTCGTTTCGTCGCTGGGCTGGCTTGCCAGGGCAAGCTCGTAATCAGCCCGCGCGTGTTTGCTGTCTCCGCGCAAGGCATAGGCCATGCCCCGGTCGGCCGCGATCTCCACGGCCGGCACGCCATATTGCACGGCTTCCTCGAAAAAGCGGAGCGCCGGCCGCGGCTGCATAAGCTGCACCATGGCCGATCCCAGCCCGGCCTTGATCCGGCCATTGTGCGGCTCGATCTCCTCCGCGCGGGCATAGAAGCTTACGGCAGCGTTGGCATCGCCGATGTCGAGCGAGGCCTTGCCAGCTCCCATGAGCGCATCGAGATCGCGCGGCTCATGCGCCAGCACGCGCAGGAAGCGCGCCAGGGCTTCGGCGGGATCATTGGCTGCGGCCGCCCGCTGCGCGAGCACCATGTCGTCCGTTTCGACGGTTTCCTGAGGCAGAAGCGGCTTCTGCGGGAAGGCGGCGATTGCCGGAGCCGCAATCAGTGCCGTGCCTGCTAGCGCGGCTGACGGAGCGCGAAACCTCCGAAGAATAGCGGTTAACCGGGGAAAATGGTTAGGCATGGCAGCTCGGATAAGCCGGAGTGGCGGCGTAGCTAAAGATATGCCTCTCTACCCAAGCAAACTTGCACTGCCATGAACCCGGAATCGCTTGATTGCTGATCAGGGATTATTCTGCCGATTCAGAAAACGCGGAATATCGAGCGGATCCCGCGAGGGCGCTTCATTTTCCTCTTCGACCTGCGCCTTGGAGGCGCCGCGGGCAAGGCTCGACATCCGCTCGAACAAGGTGCCGCCCTCATTCTTGGGCTTCGCGGGCCGGCTTGCAGGGGTCGGCTGCGATTCGCGTGAGCGGGACAGCCAGGAGCGTGTGCCTCCGCCATCAGACGGCGGAACCGGGTTCGGTTCCGGCGGCGAGGTCAAGATTGCCTCATCGCCCAGGACAAGCTCATCGGGAGCGGTTGCAGCGGGTGCTATCGGCTCCGGCTCGGGCTGGATCAGGCTCTCGTCGAGTTCAAAGGCATTGGCGGCATCGCTCGCCGCTGGCGCGGCTTCGGGTGCTGCCTTCTCCTCCGCGATTTCCTGGGCAACCGGAACTTCGGGGGCAGGGGGGGCTGCGGCGGCCGATGGTGCAGCGGCCGGTGCTTCGACTTTCGTGCGGCCGGGGAAGGTGAAAAGCTTGGCCGGTTCAGCCATCTTCCCTGCCTCGGCCTCGATCCCGGTCGCGACGACCGAGACGCGAATCTTGCCGTCGAGCTCGTTATTGAACGCCGAACCCCAGATGATGTTTGCGTCGGGATCGACCAGTTCCTTGATGTGGTTGGCGGCCTCGTCGACCTCCATCAGGCGCATGTCGTCGCCGCCGGTGATCGAGATAATGACGCCCTTGGCCCCTTGCATCGAAACGCCGTCGAGGAGCGGGTTGGAGATAGCCTTCTCGGCAGCTTCGATGGCGCGGTTGTCGCCTTCGGCTTCGCCGGTGCCCATCATCGCCTTGCCCATTTCGCTCATCACCGAACGAACGTCTGCGAAGTCGAGATTGATGAGGCCGGGCATCACCATGAGGTCGGTGATCCCGCGTACGCCCTGTTGGAGCACCTCGTCCGCCATCTTGAACGCTTCCTTGAAGGTCGTGTTCGGGTTGGCGATCAGAAACAGGTTTTGATTGGGAATGACGATCAGCGTGTCGACATGCTTCTGCAGCTCCTCGATGCCGGCATCGGCCGAGCGCATGCGGCGATTGCCTTCGAAGCTGAACGGCTTCGTCACCACACCCACCGTCAGAATGCCGCGATCACGCGCTGCCTTGGCGATGACCGGGGCCGCGCCGGTACCGGTGCCGCCACCCATGCCGGCGGCGATGAAGCACATATGCGCGCCTTCGAGCGCGCGTTCGATCTGATCAAACGTCTCCTCGGCTGCGGCGCGCCCGATTTCCGGACGGGAGCCCGCGCCAAGGCCCTGGGTAATCTTGAGGCCAAGCTGAATACGCCGATCGGCAGCGCTCGCGTTGAGCGCTTGCGCATCGGTGTTGGCGACGATGAATTCGACACCCTGCACGTCGGAGGCGATCATGTTGGCGATCGCATTCCCTCCGGCCCCGCCGACGCCGATGACGCTGATGCGCGGCTTCAATTCATCGACTTCAGGACGGATGAACTCAATCGTCATGAATACTCTCCCCAGTGGGTGCCCCGCGCCCGGCCTACCGGATATGGTATTCCGAGCATCACTCGCCCGAATCTTGCACCAAGGGAATCACAGACGCACGCAAAAAGTTAACCGCGCCGTCATTTTCCTGGGGAAAATTCTGGTTAATGGGTTGTAGGGCGATTTTCCTAGCAATAACAGCGATATTCGCGAGGGCATGGACGCGCGGGTCAAGCATCCGCTAAAGCGCCGCCTCGTCGCAAGATACTCCGGACCACAGCATTTGACCTTCTACACACGCTTTACTGCCATCATCAACGACGCGCTCGATCAACTCGTCGCCAGCGGAGACCTGCCCGCCGGGCTTGCCCGTACTGCGATCACGGTTGAGCCTCCGCGCGATCCTGCGCATGGCGATCTCGCTACCAACGCCGCAATGGTGCTGGCGAAACCTGCCGGCTCCAACCCGCGGTTGTTGGCAGAGAAGCTCGCCGAGCGCCTCCGGACCTCAAACGAAATAGAAAAGGCGGAAGTTGCAGGCCCTGGCTTCATTAACCTTCTCTTGCCGAGTTCCACCTGGACAGCGGAACTGAACGATATCCGTTCGGCAGCCGAAGCTTATGGCCGTTCGAACATGGGGCAGGGGCAGCGCGTCAATGTCGAATATGTCTCGGCGAACCCCACGGGCCCCATGCACATGGGTCACTGCCGCGGCGCGGTGGTCGGGGACGCGCTCGCCCAGCTGCTGGAATATGCCGGCTATAGCGTGACGCGCGAATATTATGTCAACGATGCGGGCGCGCAGGTGCAAACACTCGGCCGCTCGGTCCATCTTCGCTATCGGCAAGCATTGGGCGAGCCGATCGAAATCCCAGAAGGCTATTATCCCGGCGAATATCTTATCCCGATCGGAAGTGCGCTCGCCGCTGAATTCGGCGATCGCTACGCAGCCGCACCCGAGGCACAATGGATCGATCTCTTCCGGGAGCGCGCGGTCGCAGCCATGATGGATATGATCCGGGCCGATTTAAGCCTGCTTGGAATTCGCCATGACGTTTTTTCATCGGAAGCAGCGGTGCAGCGGGCCGGACGCGTAGATGCCGCGATCGATCGCCTCACGAAAGAGGGGTTGATCTATAAGGGTACGCTCGAGCCTCCAAAGGGCGAGCTTCCCGACGACTGGGAACCTACCGAGATGACGCTTTTCCGCGCAACCGCGTTCGGCGACGACAGCGATCGGCCTGTTCGCAAGTCGGATGGCGGGCTCACCTATTTCGGAACCGATCTCGCCTATCACGCGCAAAAGGCTGAAAATGCTGACATGCTGATCGACATCTGGGGCGCGGATCACGCCGGCACGGTCAAGCGAATCAAGGCCGCCGTGACGGCTTTGACGCATGGCAAGGTGCCATTGGACATCAAGCTGGTTCAGATGGTCCGGCTGATGCGAAACGGCGAACTTGTCCGAATGGGCAAGCGTCTGGGTAACTTCGTCACGCTTGCCGATGTCGTTGAGGAAGTAGGCAGGGATGTGGTGCGTTTCACCATGCTGACCCGCCGGTCCGACGCGCAGATGGATTTCGATTTCGCCAAGGTGGTGGAAGCGTCGAAGGACAACCCGGTCTTCTACGTTCAATATGCGCATGCCCGGATCCGCTCGCTCCAGCGGAGGGCGGTAGCGGAAGGACTTGAGGGCGACGCCGATCTCTCGCTGCTCGATGCGGACGAACTGGCGTTGGTGAAGCTCGCCGCGCAATTCCCGCGTGTGATCGAGCAGGCGGCGGCAACGCATGAGCCGCATCGGATCGCCTTCTACCTGTTCGATCTCGCCGCTGCTTTCCACGCGCTCTGGAACAGGGGCAATGATGATCCGGCGCGTCGCTTCCTGATCGCCGATCAGCCGGAAATCAGCCGGGCACGGCTTGCCTTGGCGGATGCGATCGGACAGGTTATCCGGAACGGCCTCGGCGTCATGGGCGTGACGGCGGCGGAGGAGATGCACTGATGTCCGATTTTCAACGGGGGGCCTTGGACGACGACGAGGAGCGCCTGCCATGGCTTGAGCCCGTCGACGACTATGAAGACGAAGAGGGCATCTCGATTGCGCGTCTGATCGCGGCGGTCGTCGTAGGACTCGTGGCGCTCGGCCTCGTGATCGGCGGCATCTTCTGGTTGCGCAATCGCGGCCAATCCGGGGATGGCACGATCATCGCCGCGCCCGCTGGCCCGATCAAGGAAAAGCCACCGGAAGCTGGCGGCATGAATGTCGAGGGCGCGGGAGATGTCGCTTATGACGCCAGCGTCGGCAAGGATGTGAATTCCACCATCGATCTTACCGCACTTCCCGAAACCCCAGTGGCCGATAATAGCGGTATCCGGCCAGCGCCGCTACCGCCGTCGACCTCTCCGCAAGCCACGACACCGGCGCCCGCGCCGAAGCCAGCGTCGGTTCCGGCGGCAAAACCAGCTCCCGCCGCACCAGAGAAGCAAGCTTCCGCCGTTTCGACCCCGCTTCCTGCCAAAGCGACACCAGAGAAGCCGGTTAAGGTGGCGGCAGCAAACCCGACGCCCGCACCGAAGCCTTTGCTTCCGGCGCCCGCGGCATCCTCATCCGGCGGTGGTTCGATTCAGCTCGGGGCTTTTTCGAGCCAGGCGCTGGCGAACAAGGCTTGGTCTTCGCTGTCGGGACGCTTCGGCTTCCTCTCGGGAATGGATCATAGCGTGGCGAGCGCAACCGTCGGCGGCAAGACGCTATACCGCTTGCGCGCGAGCGCGGGCGGTCAGGCCTCTGCGACATGCGCCAAGCTGAAGGTCGCCGGCGAGGCCTGCTCGGTCGTCGATTGAACTGAGCGGCCGTGACGCCTCTCTTCCTTGGGCTGGCGGGTACTGCCTTGTCGGATGAGGAGCGTGCGCTCTTCCGCGATGTTGAGCCGGCCGGCTATATATTGTTCAAGCGCAATATCGTCGATCGGCCCCAGCTTCGTGCACTGACGGAGGAGCTGCGTTCCCTCGCCGGGCGCCCCGAACTCCCGATCCTGATCGATCAGGAGGGCGGTCGCGTCGCGCGCATGCAGCCGCCGGAATGGCCGGCCTTTCCTGCGGCCGCCCGCTTCGATGCCGCCTATGAAGTCGCCCCGATCAGCGGGATCGAAGCCGTCCGGGCCAATGCCCGCGCGCTGGGGGTGATGCTCGCTGATGTCGGCATCACCGTGGATTGCTTGCCGCTGCTGGATGTTCGCCAGCCTGGCGCAAGCAATATCATCGGCGATCGTGCGCTGGGCGCGGAGCCGTTGCGCGTGGCGGCGATGGGCCGCGCAACCATCGAAGGATTACGCGACGCAGGCATCGTCGGCGTCATCAAACATATGCCCGGCCATGGCCGCGCCCTGGTCGACAGCCATCTCGATTTGCCGGTCGTGGATGCAAACCTGGAGGAGCTGGAGATGGATCTAGCACCCTTCAAGGCGCTTAAATGGTCGCCGATGGCGATGACCGCCCATGTCGTCTACACCGCCTGGGATCGTACCAATTGCGCCACCCTTTCGGAGAAGATCATTTCCGAAGTGATCCGGAACGGCATCGGGTTCGATGGTTTGCTGATGTCGGATGATCTCGGCATGCATGCGCTGAAGGGTGATTTCGGCGCCCGTGCGAGCGGCGCTTTGAAGGCCGGTTGCGATATCGCATTGCATTGTTCCGGCGACTTTGCGGAAATGAAAGCCTGCGCCGCCGCCGTCACGGAGATAAGCGCGCAATCGCGGGCGCGGCTGGATCGGGCGATGGCAACGATCGCTGAGCGCAAGAAATTGCCGCCACTAGACCAGCTTATCGCCAAGCGCGATGCGCTCTTCGTGGCCGCCCGAGTTTAATAGCAGGGCAGCCGGGTCGAGCGTCTGGTCAGGGCCGATGCAGCAGGGGCAGGATGCTGCCATAGTCATCGGTCCACGGCTTGAACCGAGGCTTCGGCTGCAGCACCGTCCATTCGAGGGTCGGGTCATAGCTCGTCAGTTGCTTGAGCCGGGCTGGCGACTTGGCGAAGGCCACCCAGATCGAATGGCTGACGCGATAGTCTTGGGCGTCGCGCGGTGCCGGGTCATAGTTGCGGACGGCGGCACTCCAGCCGCCATCGGCCGCTGCCGCCGCCAGCACCGGCCTCAAGTCTACATAGCGGTTGGAGATGTGGAACAGCAGCAAACCTTGTGCGGAGAGCACCCGACCATAGTTGGCGATCGCCTCGCGCGTCAGCAGATGCATCGGGATCGAATCGGAAGAAAAGGCGTCGATCACGAGCAGATCGCGCGAAGCAGTCGGTTCATGGGCGAGCGTGAGCCGGGCGTCTCCAATCGCGATGTCGGCATGCGGCAGGCAACGCGAGAGGAATGTGAACTTTTTGGAATTGCGCGCGATGCCAACGATAGCCGGATCGATTTCATAGAAGCGCCAATCCTGATCAGGCTTGGCATAACAGGCCAGCGTACCAGCTCCAAGACCGACCGCGCCGATGCGCGCGCCGGGGCCGAACAGGATCGGCGCTGCCTGCATTGCAATGCCAACGCCCGATTTAGGCGCATAATAGCTGGTAGGATAGGTCTCCAAGCCTTTGGCAAGCAATTGAAACCCGTGGGTCGTGGTGCCGTGCAGCAGCATTCGCGCGTTGCCGCTGTTGCTGACCGTATAGATGCCGAAATAGCTGCGCGTGCGCGTGTCGCCCGTCATCGACATTGCGATGTTGGTCCATCCGCCGAGGCCGAGTAGCAGCAGCGCGATCAGCGCAGCGAACAAAATGCGATGGGCCAGCGCGGCGCGTGCAAGCAGTGCGAGGACGACCAGGACTGCCGCTTTCAGCGCAAGCGACGGCGTGAAAAACAGCATGCCACCGGCGAAGCAGGAGAGCAGGATGCCACCCACTGTGATCCAGCGCCTTTGACGGGCTGTCAGCCGCTTGGCATCAGCGCGCATCGGCATCAGCAGGGCTGCGGCCACCACCAGGATCGGGAACTCATAGAGCGAATCGAACAGCGCAGGCGCGATCAATCCGCAGAAGAGGCCGCCAGCCACGCCGCCCGCTGACATGCAAAGGTAGAAGTCCGTCAGATGGGCGGGATCGGGCCGCGACCGGTAAAGCCCGTGATGCAGCGCGATCGACGTTCCGAACAGCAGCAGGAGATCGGCCGCGATCGAGGGCACCATGCTGAAATATTGCCCACTGCCCCCCATCGCACCCGCCACGATCAGGATAAGCGGCAGTCCCCAGCTTACCGCGCGCGCGAACCGGTCGCGGCTGGAAAATGCGATCGAGAAGCTGAGCAGGTAGAGTCCCAGCGGGATCACCCAGATCAGCGGCATCGCGATGATGTCAGTGGTGAGGTGCGTCGTGACCGCGAGGATCATCCCGGAGGGGACTGCCGCCAGTGCGATCCACAGCAGACGCTGCGACAAGGTCGGTGGCGCGCCGGCGTTACCGGATGCTCTTCCTGAGACGGACGAGCTTTCGAAGCTTTTGCTCCTCGAAAATTCGGTTGGCAGCGACCGAGCTTGGGTAAGGACAAATCCGCATGCCGCGACCATCGCGATCAGCAGCCCATAGCCGATCGACCATGCCGTGCTTTGCCAGGCCAGCGGCAGCAGCGGTTCGACCAGCAGGGGATAGGCGATCAGGCCGCCGAAGCTGCCGAGGTTGGACGCGATATAGAGAGCGTACGGATTGCGATCGCCGAACTGAGTTGCGGCCCAGCGCTGTAGCAGCGGAGCCTGCGCCGAGACGGCGAAAAAGAGCGGACCGATTGACGATAGCAGCAGCCACGGTACCCAGATCAGCGGCGATGCATCCGTCGGCAGGCTGAAGCCGCGGAGCCCCAGCGGCAGCCATAGCACGGCGAGCAGCAGGACTATGACGTGGACAAGCGCCTGCCGCCGAAGGGCGAGCCGCGCGAGCACATGCGCATAGCTATAGCCGGCCAGCAGCAGCGCCTGATAAACCAGCATCGCGCTATTCCAGACCGCGGGCGTACCGCCCAGGCGCGGCAACGCCATACGAGCGACCATGGGCTGCATCAGGAACAAGAGGAACGACCCCGCGAAGATCGTCGCGACGAACAGCGGCCGCGCGTCTGCGCGCCGCCGGGGCAATGCGAATGCTGCCGTAGCCATGGCGCAGCCTTAGCGGATCACGGCTTTAAAGAAGGTTAACCGTTGGTAACGGCCCAGCTGCATTGCACGGCAGGGAAAAAGGATGGACGCAGCAGGTCCGCAAACTTTCCTCGCAGCGGTTGATGTGCCACAGTCAACCTATGACGGGGCACGCACATTCTCCAGCTTTGCATCGACTGCTTCATCCTATGCGAGCGCTATGACGGTGGATATCGCGGTGATCCCCTTCGAGGAGGATATTCCTGCACATAATCCCGAGACGCTGACGCTGACGCTCGATGGATGGGAGGGGCCGCTCGACCTGTTGCTGATGCTCGCGCGCAGCCAGAAGGTCGATCTGCGCGAAATCTCGATATTGGCGCTCGTCGAGCAATATCTCGCTTTCATCGAGGACGCCAAGGCGCTGCGCTTGGAGATCGCCGCCGATTATCTCGTGATGGCGGCGTGGCTGACCTATTTGAAGTCCTGCCTGCTGTTGCCGCGCGAGGCGCAGCCCGATCCCGATCCGGAGGAACTGGCGCTGCGGCTCCAGCTTCGCCTGCAACGGCTCGATGCGATGCGGGAGGCGGGCGCGCGACTGATGGCCCGGGATCGCATGGGTCGCGACGTGTTTCTGCGCGGTGCACCGGAAGGGCTGCGGCTGGTCCGCAAAGCGGCGTGGCAGGACGATCTCTACGATCTGATCGCTGCCTATGGGGCCATACAGGCGCGCTCGCAGCCGGTGATCCATATGGTCCAGCGGCGGCCGGTTCTCACATTGGAACATGCGCTGGAGCGTATCGAGAAAATGCTCGGCCTCAGCCTGGATTGGTTCGAGCTGCAGGATTTCCTGCCGCAATCGCCGGATCCGGCTTATCGACGCTCGGCTTTGGCATCGAGCTTCGTCGCCTCGCTGGAGCTGGCCAGGCTGGGCAAGGCGGAACTCGATCAGGACGAGATTTTCGGCCCCTTGATGGTCAGGGCTGCGCGATCATGACCGAAGCGACCGATGATCTTGCCCGCGCAGTCGAAGCTGCCCTGTTCGCGGCGGATGATTCCCTATCGCCAGCGGAACTGGCGACGATTTTAGGAAGCGACGCCGATCTGAAAGCCGTGCTCGAACGCGTCGCCGCCGATTATGCCGGTCGGGGCGTAAACTTGGTCGAGCGAGGCGGGCGCTGGCACTTCCAGACCGCCGCTGATCTCGCCCATATTCTTCGCCGCACGCGTGAGGAGCCGCGCAAGCTCAGCCGCGCTGCAATCGAAACGATGGCCATTATCGCCTATCATGAACCCGTCAGCCGTGCGGAGATCGAGGCGATCCGGGGTGTTCAAATTTCGAAGGGTACGCTTGATGTTTTGATGGAGGCCGGATGGGTCCGCCCGGCGGGGCGACGCGAAGCACCCGGTCGCCCGCTCACTTTCGCTACAACCAAGGGGTTCCTCGATCATTTTGGCCTGCAAAGCCGTCGTGATCTTCCGGGCATCGAAGATCTGCGCGCCGCGGGGCTGCTGGATCCAGTGGACATCGCACTCGAGCAAATGGACGTCGAGGTGGAAACTGCGGAGCCGGACGCCTAGATAGGGGTAAGATCGAGGAGATTCGAAATGGGTGGACTGAGCATCTGGCACTGGCTGGTGGTCGGCGTTGTGGTGATGCTGCTGTTCGGCAAGGGTCGTTTTTCCGATATGATGGGCGACGTCGCGAAGGGCATCAAAAGCTTCAAAAAGGGTATGGCGGAGGATGACGTGCCTCCCGCTGCGCCGCAGCCAATGCCTCGCCTGCAGAATCAGCCGAGCATGGAGCCCAACAAGGACCCGCACCTCCAGCCGATGCAGGATGATCGGCCGCATAGCTGACAGCAGATTCGCTGAGCAATGCTGGATATTGCACCCTCCGAGCTGCTGCTGGTCGCGCTGGTCGCGCTGGTCGTGATCGGCCCCAAGGATCTGCCGCGCGTCATGCGGACGGTGGGTCACTGGGTCGGCCGCGCACGGGGGATGGCGCGGCATTTCCGTGCCGGCTTCGATGAAATGGTGCGCCAGTCGGAGCTTGAGGAGATGGAACGCAAATGGGCTTCGGAGAACGCGCGGATCATGGCCGAGCATCCGTCTGAAATCGAGATTTCGGCGACAGCGGTCACGCCGGGAACCGTCGCCAATCCTGAGGCCAAGCTTCCGCCGCCTCCATGATCAACGATATCGACGAATCCCGCGCCCCGTTGCTCGATCATCTGCTGGAGCTGCGGCGCAGGCTCTTATGGTCGATCGCTGCGTTGGCGGTCGCCTTCGGCATCTGTCTTTATTTCGCGCGACCGATTTTCGCGTTTCTTGTCCAGCCGCTGGTCAGGGCGGGGCAGGGCAAGATCATCTACACGCAGATCTTCGAGGCGTTTTTCGTCGAGATAAAGGTCGCTTTTTTTGCCGCCATCATGCTCGCCTTCCCCGTCATCGCGAACCAGCTCTGGCAGTTCGTAGCGCCGGGACTTTACCGGGGCGAAAAGCAGGCGTTGCTGCCGTTCCTTTGGGCGACGCCGATCTTGTTTCTCTCGGGCGCAGCCTTGGCTTATTATGTGGCAATCCCCGTCGCCTTGCATTTTCTGCTCGGTTTTCAAGGAAATTTGGGCGGGATCCAGCAGGAGGCGCTTCCTGCGGTTGGCAATTATCTCAGCTTCGTCATGCAATTTCTGTTCGGCTTTGGACTGGCGTTTCTTTTGCCGGTCCTGCTGATGCTGCTGGAGCGCGCCGGTATCATATCTCGCAAGCAGCTTATTGCCGGGCGACGGTACGCAGTCGTGGGCGCGTTTGCAGTGGCTGCCGTGCTCACCCCGCCCGATATAGGATCGCAACTGCTGCTCGCGATCCCGCTGATGATACTTTATGAACTCGCCATCATCGGAATTTGGTTCACAGAACGCCGACGCAAGGTCGACGATGTGAGGGCGCTGCCCTGAGGCAGCGCCCGGTAGGTTATTTCGACTCTTGCGCTGTGTTGGAGATCGCCTTCCCGGCGGAGGACATATCCTTGCCAGCGCCCTCCACCGTGTTGCACGCCGCCGCAAAAAGGCCGGTGGAAACCATGGCGAGGGTAAGAATCTTGCGGATCATATCGTTTGTTCCCTTTGCTGTCGCCCTGTGAGACGCGGCTGAACAATGCAGTTGGTTCCACAAGGTTCCGCATATTGTGTTGCGGAGAGCTGAAGCCCCAAAATGTTGAGGGCCCGGCCAGTCGCTCTGGGGGGAGAGCGTCTGGCCGGGCCCATGATTGGATAGCGAGAGCGGGGGGGCAAGAAGATCACTATCCAGCCGTACGAACGTCCGCCGCTCGAATGGGTTCCCGGACCCCAAATTTTTTTTGAGATTTTTTTGGTCCCGGTTTCACGCCGCGAGAATGGCAATCTCGATCGAGTAGCGGCCGTCTTCGACATCATGTTGGAGAGGCGCGCGTAGTTGGCGAGCCAATCCGCCTGCGACCCGCTCGAACCGCTCGAACAAGCTCCCTGTCGAACATTCGGATGAAGTCAGGCTCGACGAGGAGATCGACAGCAATGCCCGATCGTCGCGACCAGGTATCGAGGACACATTGATCACGATATTGCTGTCGCGGCCGCACAGCATGATCAGTTCGACGATCTCGGTGATCAGAAACGCGATCGGAACGGCGGTATCCTGGCTCGCCGAGACCGAGATAATGGACAGAGTGATGTTGACGCGCGCGGCCTCTGCGGTGGCCGAGGCCCGGAGATTGGACGCGATCTCGCCGATCAGCGCCCGAAGCGAGATGCCCTGATGCTCCTCGAGCTCAGCATAATGGTTGCGGTGAACCACCGCCAATGCGTCCACGCGCCGTTGGATAGAAGCATAGGCTTCCAGCACCGGGCC
>CBFRWL010000040.1:0-13023 GCA_965727025.1 uncultured Sphingomonas sp. | reverse complement strand
TGATATGAACCATGTTGATGCACAGGATCGCGGCAGCCTCGCTGACCGGCCAGGGGCGGTTGCGAACGTCAATATCGAGCGGCGGAAGTATGTTGGCCAAAGCCTCCGCGCTGATCCAGCTTGCAATCGAGGCGCGCGATGCGGGATCGGGATCGGAAGGCTGCCAGATGAGTGCGGGCAGCGCCCGGGCGAAATGGACGGCATGCTCGCCGGTTCCGCTCGCAATCTCCAAGACCGTGCCCGATTCGGGCAGCGCGGTCCCTAGCACGTCGAGAATCGGCGCGCGATTGCGCAAGGTCGCGGGCGCGCTGCGGCGGTGATCGGGCGATGCGGTCATCCGCCTCCCCTGATCCCGCGCCGGCCCCGGCGCAAGCGGCGTTTATTTCACGAAATTGTCGGAGATCGCGCAGGCCGCCGGGCCAAGGATGACGATGAATAGCACCGGCAGAATGAACAAGATCAGCGGCACGGTCATGATAGCAGGCAGGCGCGCGGCCTTTTCCTCGGCGCGCATCATGCGCTCGTGGCGGAACTCGGCCGAGAGCACGCGCAGCGCGCTCGCAAGCGGGGTGCCATATTTCTCGGTCTGGATCATGGTCGTGACGACGCCGCGGACCGAATCGAGATTGATCCGGCGCGCAAGATTTTCGAATGCCTGGCGGCGTTCGGTGAGGAAGCTGAGCTCGATCGCGCAGAGCGAGAATTCGTCGCCCAGCTCCGGATAGGCGCGGCCAAGCTCCTTCGCGACGCGGTTGAACGCGGCGTCGACGGTCAGGCCCGCCTCGGCGCAGATCACCAGCAGGTCAAGCGCGTCGGGAAGGCCCTTGCGGATCGCGGACATACGCTTTGAAATCTTGTTCTTGAGGAAGATGTCGGGGGCCTTGTAGCTGCCGACCAGCGAGCCGGCGACCACCATATATTTCTTGAGCGCCGACCAGAGCGGGAACCAGTCCAGCCCATAAACGAACAGGATCATCACGCCACCAATCACCACCGGCATGACCATGCGCGCGAAGATCACTGCGACGGCGGCGTCCTTCGAACGGATGCCGGCCTGCATCAGCATGGTCTGCGCGGCCTGAAGCTGGCTATCCTGCAGCACCTTGAGCTTGTTGAGGAAGCTCCGCATCCGGTCGGTCGCTTCGTTGGTAGCGGTGAGCGAGGCGCGGCGCTTGGTGCGCGATGCGGTGATGCCGGCCTTGAGCTGCTCGCGCCGATCGTTCAGCGCCTTGACGCGGCGCGCCATCGGATCGCGCACGGTCGTCGCCATGTAGAGCGCGAACAGGACGAGGAATACCGCGACTGCGGTAAGCCCGGTCGCGACCATGATGACGTCGACGCCGAGAAGCTTGGGTCCGGTGCTGGGCATGTGCGCTGTCTGGTCCCCGTCAGATCTCGAAGTTGATCATCTGCTTCATGATGAAAGCGCCGATCGCCATCCAGATCATGCCCACGCCGCCAGCGACCATCAGCCGCTCGTCGGTGAAGAACTTGCCCATATAGCCTGGGTTGATGAACATGATCAGCCCGAACACCACGAACGGCAGCACGCCGATGATATAGGCGGACGCCTTGGATTCAGACGACATCGCCCGGATCTTGAGCTTCATCTGGCTGCGCTTGCGCAGCACGTCGGCAAGGTTGGAGAGCGTCTCGGCGAGGTTGCCGCCGGTCTCGCGCTGGATCGCGAGCGTGATGCAGAAGAACTGGAACTCGGGCGTGCCAAGCCGATCGGCGGTTTCCTGCAGCGCCTGGTCCATCGTCTTGCCGATCTTCATCTTGTCCGAGATGGCGCGGAATTCGAAGCCGACCGGGCCGGGCACCTCGCTGGCGACCACCGAGATCGTCTCGGAAATCGGCAGGCCGGAGCGGAGGCCACGTACGAGGAGCTCGATTCCATCCGGGAATTTCGCAGTGAAGGCAGTGACACGGCGATTGATCAGCGAGCCGATCACCATGTGCGGCAGGCCGATGCCGATGAACAGGCCGAGCAGCAGCGAGAGCATGAACGGCATGCCCTTGAACCATGCGAGGCCGGCGATGACGACGGTCAAGACTATCGCTGCGAAGGCATAATGGGTCAGCGTCCAGCTCTTGCCGGTCATGGCGATGCGCTTGCGCAGCAGATCGGGCTTGGGCACGAACTGCATGAACCATGTGTCGAGCTTGGTTTCGCGTGCGGCGAGCACGCGGCGCATCTGTGCCTCGACCGCGGTGACGCCGCCGCCGCCATGCCGGGTCCGCAAAGCATCGAGCCGGCGGCTCTGATTCTTGGTGCCGTCCGGCGCGGCGAAGGCGAAATAGACGAGCAGCATCATCGCCCCGAGCAGGAGCGCGAACATCATGATGGGCGCCGGACCCGTCATCTCAGCCGGCCTTGGGCTTCTTGCTCGGAATCATCGTCTTGAAGTCGGCGAGCTTGCCGAGCAGCGATTTGCTGGCGGCGACGGCTTCCGCCTCCTTGCCTTCGGTTGCGACGAGCCGGGTAGCCAGTTCGCCGATCGCCTGGCCGAGCTTGGTCGATTTGGCAACTTCGATCAGCGGCTTGCCGAGCTTGGCGGCCTGCACCGCAAGCTTCGTATCATAGGGCACGACGATATCGACCGCGCGCTCGATCGAGGTCTCGAAATCCTTGCGGGTGATCTCGGTCTGCCCCGTCGGCGGCACCCGGTTGGCGACGACGATCACGCCGGCCTGCGGCGCATTGCTCTTGAGCCAGCTCAAAATGCGGATGGTGTCGCGGGTCGCGGCGAGCGTGAGCTCGGTCACCACCACGATCGTCGAGACATCGTAAAGCAGGTGCGGATGCTGGATCAGCATCATGCGCGGCAGATCGATGATGGTGCATTCGAACGCCTGCTTCATCTCCTCCTGGAGTTGGAAGAAAGCGGTGCCGTCCGACATCATCGGCGTGTTCATCGGCGCTTCGGCGGAGAGCACGGCGAGCTTGTCATTGGCTTTGACCATCGCGCGCTCGATAAACAGGCCGTCGATGCGGCCGGGATTTTCGATCGCGTCGGTAAGGCCGCGGCCAGGCTCGAGATCGAGCGCCAGCGCGCCCGTACCGAAATGAACGTCGAGGTCGAGGAATGCGGTCGAGCGGCCCTGCTTCTCGCTGAGCTGCCAGGCGACCGAGGCCGCGAGCGACGAGGCGCCGACGCCGCCGCGAACGCCGACGACCGCAGTCATCATGTGCGGACGATCGACGACGGGCTCGGCTGCGCGCGGCCCGGCCAGGACAAGCTGCGCCTGGCTGAAGGCTTCGCGCAGCTGCTCCGGGTTGAACGGCTTCAGCAGATAATCCTGGATGCCGCTGTTGACGAGGTCGCGATAGAGCCGGACGTCGTTGACGTGCCCGGCCGCGATCACCACGGTGCCGGGCTCGCAGACTTCGGCCAGCGCGCCGATATCGTTGAGCGGATCGCCGCATTCGGAAAGATCGACGAACAGGATCGACGGGCTGGCGGAGACCGACAGGGCCTGCACCGCGTTGCGCAGCCCGCCCTTGTTGATGCGGCCATGATCCCAGCCATTCTCGGTCGCGATCGGCTTCAGCAGCTCGGCGCTGGCATCATCGCAGACGAAGGCGGTGAAGGGTTCGCGGGTGGCCGCTCCGCGGGGATTAAAGGGCGCGTTCATTAATTGCCTCCGCCTTTCGCACTTTCAGACTTGAGATCGCCTTTTCCGGTGGGATCTTTGTCGCGATAGGTCTTGATCGCGCGGCTGATCGTGAGCGGATCATTGCCGTTGACCTCGCGGCCCTGCACGAGATCGGCCGGGTCGGCGATCATCGCGGCGAGATTGCTATTGGTGGCGCAACCGAAGTTCGACATGGTCGAGGCAGCGAATTCCGGCTGCGAGGCGCGGCGCCAATCGGGGCAGTTCGGGACGCTGGCAAGGCTGCGGCTGACCACCACGCGCGTGCCCGAGAGCCGGTCCGAACCCTGCGTAACGGGCGCGGTCTCGGACAGCAGAATGCCGTAGCGCGCGACGATCGCGGCGATCGCATCATGCGTGCCGACATCGCCGTTGCGGCTGTCGATCGAGACGCGATCGCCATAGCGCAGGTGAACCGCGTCGAACCAATCGACCAGACGCTTCTCTTCGGCGGAGCTCAGCCCGTCAGCGCCTGCGACATCGAACACATAATCGGTGCGCTGCACGACCGGCTGGTTCACCGATTCGACCCCGCGATTGACCGGGCCGCAGGCGCCGAGCGCGAGTGCCGCTGCGAGGGCCAGGGTGGTGCAGGAGACACGCATCGTTTTCTTCTCCATCATGGTCGCGGCCCTCAGTTGAACGAGAAGCCAGGATCGGCGGACGCCGTGGCGTTCGATCCCTTTTTCTTCTTGTCGGCGTTGCGCTTGGGCTCGGCGCGATCGTCAGTGTTCGAGGCCTGCCGCTGCGCCGGCTTCACCGGCTCGATCGAGCCGATCGTCGGCTGCGTCACGGGAGTTGCCGATTTCGGCATCGGGCGTTCCTGCCCGGTCTTGCCCGAGAAGGTCTGGCTCCCGAGCAGCCGTTCGGCGTCGGTGGGCGCCTTGTAGCCGTCGGTCGGCAGCGCGATCTGGTTGGCCGAGACCGGCTTCACCAGATAAGGCGTGACGATGATGACGAGTTCGGTCTCGTTGCGGCGGAAATTGTTCGAGCGGAACAGCGCGCCGAGCACGGGCAGGTCGCCGAGGAAAGGCGCCTTGTCGATCGAGTTGTTGTGCGTGTTGCTGAGCAGGCCGCCGATCATGAAGCTCTGGCCCGATCCCAGCTCCACCGTGGTTTCCGCGCGCCGCGTGGCGATGCCGGGAATGGTGAAGTTGTTGAGCGTGACCGAGCCGGCGCTGGTGAGCTGCGACACTTCCGGGCGGACGCGCATCGAGATGCGGCCATCGGCAAGCACGGTCGGCGTGAAGGCGAGGCTCACGCCATATTGCTTGTAGTTGACCGAAACCGTGCCAAGGCCTTCCGAAATCGGGATCGGGATTTCGCCACCGGCCAGGAAGCTCGCGGTTTCGCCCGAGAGCGCGGTCAGATTGGGCTCGGCGAGCGTCGTGACGAGGCCGTCGGTTTCGGCAAGATCGATCGCACTGGCGAGATCGAGGCCGAAGACATGGCCTGCGGCGCTGATCGCGGTCTTGCCGCTGACGCCGAGCTTGCTCAGATCGTAGAGCGTGCCGGGCTTGGCGATGAACTGGCCGCTCGTGGGATCGAACGGCAGCGACAGCGATCCGCTCGGCAGACCGAAGATCGATGAGGCGTCCAGCTTCGGCAGCCCCGAAAGATCCTGATTGCCGATCGAGCCGAAGTTACGACCCTGGGCGATCCCCAACAGGAAGCCGCCGGTGGTGTCGCGCGAGAGCAGATTGACGCCGACCTGCTTGACGAGATCGCGGCTGACCTCGGCGATCTTGACGTGGAGCGACACCTGCATCGGCGTCGCGGTCTTGAGCCGGCTGATGACCTGGGTCTTGTCGCCGACGAACGCCTGGACGAGCCGCTGCGCTTCCTCGACGTCGCCGGGCGCTGCGACCGTGCCCGTCAAAAGGACGAGCCCGTTCATCGGCGTCGCGGTGATCGCGGCCTCGGGCATGGCGAGCTTGAGCATGCCGGCGACGCTGTTGAGATTGGTACCGACGCGAACATTGGCGGAATAGACCACCGCGCCGCCCTTGGCGGTTGCATAGACGGTGGTTTCGCCCTGGCCCTTGCCGAATACATAGAGCTGGGTGGGCGAGCGCACCTGCACGTCAGCGATCGAATTGTCCGCCACGAACAGATCGGACATCGGGCTGGGCAGCTTCACGAGCTGGCCCCGGCCCACCGAGAGCGTCAGCGTATCGGTCGGCTGGCTGCTCGGCGCTGCGCTCACTGGCGCGGCGATGGTCGTCGCCATGCTTGCGGCGAGCGCGGCGGCCACCAGCGCGAGGGCGGTCCCGCCTCGCTTCATTGCACTGAACTTCATATTATTTCCCCCCCACGGGAACGAATTCGATCGCGTTGCCGCGTGCCACGCGCACGCTCGGCCCCTCCGGCTTGGCGCCCGCGGCGCCTACGCCCTGGACCGGCGGCTTGGCCGGCACGGTGCGACGCTGGAAGCGCGAGACATCGGCACCGACGGTCAATGTCGTGTGCATGTCGCTCGGACGCGACGCGATGGCGAGCATCATGCTCTTCTCATCCTTCGCGTTGGCGCCTTTGGGAACGCTGACCTCGCCCGAGGCGATCTGCTCCTCAAGCTCCTGCGTGTTGTCGGCGATCGAGCGAAGCGCCAGCGACAGCGTGCCGATCGACTGAGCGACCTGGACCTTCTCGGCAATCTTGGGCGTCACTTCGAGCGTTACGGTCGAATAGGTGACGACCTTGGTGTTGCCATTCTCGTCGGCCGTGTGGTCGGTGCGCTGGTCGGTTGCGAGCACGCGCAGATTGCTGACGATGGTCTCGGTTGCCTTGAGCGGATCGCCGTCGCCGCCGCCGGTGACGTTCTGGGTCAGCATCAGGTCGACGCGGTCGCCCGGAAAGACGAAGCCGGCGACGCTGCTCTGCGCCGATACGGGAACGGTGATCGCGCGCATGCCCGGCCCAAGCGCCGCAGCCAGAAAGCCGCGATCGCCCGGCTTCACCAGCGCGCCCTGGGTGAGCGGCTGGCCGGCGGTGATCTGGTAGCGCACGACCGTGCCGGCGAGCGATGCGGGATCAGCCTCGCCCTTCACATAATAAGCGTTCTTCATCAGCTCCTTGGGCCAGGGCTGGAAGCGGAAGCTCTCCGGATCGATGATGGTGCCGACGGGCAGCGCCTTGGTGGCGACGAGAATCTCCGGCCCGTCCACCACCACCGGCTGCGGCGCGGCGGCGGTCGCCTGCGGCGTGCCCGAGGCGCCGAACATGCTCTTCGCCATGAAGGCGGAGATGAGGGCCAGAACGAGGGCGCCGACCAGAAGGGCTATTTTCTTTACATCCATGACACCAGTCGCTTTCGAAGAGGTCCTTGGTCAAAGGCGGTCTATGGACCGGAAATGGTTAATAGTTGGTTCGCGAACACCCACAGTCCGGCAACGCTGATCGCGACGCCGTAGGGAACCTCGGGTGGGCCGGCACGCCTGCGCAGCCGGTGCAACAGGACGGTGACGAGCGTGACCACGCCGCCCAGCACCGCCATCACGAACAGCATGCGCACGAGCGGCACGAACGGCAGCCAGAGACTGAGCGCGGTGATCAGCTTGACATCGCCGCCGCCCATCGCGCCGATTGCGAAGCAGGCCGCGAAAATCGCGAAGATACCGATGGCAAAGGCGATCTGAATCACGATGTCGGGCCACAAGCCCCAGCCATGCGCCCACCACCACAAAGGCGCTCCGGCGGCGATCGCGAGATTGAGCCAGTTGGGGATGGTGCGCGTTTGCAGATCGCCCCATGCGGCGCGTACCAAGGCAATCGCGAGCGCCGCCGCGATCAGATAGCTGGCTGGTCCATGCATGCGTTAACCACTAGACGATGGCGCTTACCAAAAAGTAACCGGAGCCCAATGGAAGCGGAGCAGATCGACCGGCGCATTCGCCCACCCTGGCTCGCGATCGACCTGTGGGCGGCGGACGACGGGTGGCAGCTGCGCCGGTTCCGCGTCGCGCCGGCGCCTGGCGTTTCCCCGCGCGGCAGCCTGCTCTTCCAGCCCGGTCGTGCCGACTTCATTGAGAAATATATCGAAACCTACGCTTATTGGCGGCGCCAGGGCTGGTCGATCGAAGGCTTCGACTGGCGCGGGCAGGGCGGATCGGGACGCCTGCTGGACGACGGCCGTGTCGGCCATTGCCCGCCTTATGCGCGGATGCTGGACGATCTGGCCGCTTATTCCGCGGAATGGCAGGCGCGGACGCCGGGGCCGCACGTCATGCTCGGGCACTCGATGGGCGGGCATTTGCTGCTGCGGCTTATCGAGGAGCGCGCGCCGCCAATCAATGGCGCCGTGCTGCTCTCCCCTATGCTCGGGCTCAACACGGGAATCATCCGCGAACGGCTCGGCCGGCTGATCGCGCGGACGCTGTGCCGGCTCGGCCTCACCGAGCGGCCGGCATGGTCGGAAAAGAGCGGCCGCGGCAGCGGGCATCGCCAGCGCAACCTGACGCACAGCCTCGAACGCTATGCCGACGAGCAATGGTGGCGGCGGCAGGACAAGAATTTCGATATCGGCCCGCCGACTTGGGGATGGCTGGCCGATAGCTGGGAATCGATCGCCGGCCTGCTGATGCCGGGCAAGCTGGAAAAGGTGGCGACGCCCATGCTGATCCTGTGCGCGGCGCACGATCGGCTGGTGATGACATCGGCGATCGAACTCGTCGCCCATCGTCTGGCCAATGCGAAGCTTGCCTGCCATCCGGACGCGGCGCACGAAATCCTTCGCGAAGCTGATCCGATCCGATTATGGGCGCTCGGCGAGATCGACCGGTTTCTTGCCACCATGGGGCCCTCGACATGATCGAAGGCGACATCGCGATCATCGGCGCGGGCATCGCCGGCGCGAGCCTCGCGGCTGCGATCGGCGACGCCGCGCGCGTCATCCTGATCGAGGCGGAAAGCCATCCGGGTTATCATGCCACCGGGCGTTCGGCCGCTTTCTGGTCGGAAACCTATGGTGGACCGGCGATTCAGCCGCTGACGACGGCTTCCGAGACATTTCTCCAGACCGGCGGCTTTCTGGCACCGCGCGGGTCGCTGACTATCGCCGAGGCGGGCGACGAGCATTTGCTCGACGAGTTTCTCGCTGCGTTCGAGGGCAGCGGGGTACGGCTGGAGCGGCTGGGGCGCGCCGGTCTCGAACGTCATTTCCCGTCGCTTCCGCCGCATTGGTCGGCAGGGATATGGGAGCCGAGCTGCCGGGATATCGACGTAGGCGCGTTGCACGCGCATTATCTCGCATCGGCGCGTCGCGCCGGTGCGCGCCTCATCACGGATGCCGAAGCGGTCGAGATCGTCCGCACCGGTTCGGGCTGGTCGATCGAGACGCGGGCGGGAATGGTCAGCGCGGCGATCGTCGTCAATGCCGCAGGCGCGTGGGCGAGCCGTGTCGCCGCGCTCGCCGATGCGGCTTCCACTCCGGTCGAGCCGTTCCGCCGCACGGTGATCCAGCTCGCCGTCGATCCGCCCGCGAGCGGCGATCTGCCGCTCACGATCGACGTGCGGGGAAGCCTCTATATCAAGCCCGAGGCCGGCGGGCGGCTCTGGCTGTCGCCGCATGACGAGGTGCCGACGCCGCCGTGCGACGCTGCGCCCGAGGAGCTTGACGTCGCGGTCGCGATCGATCGGTTCGAGCGGGCCTTCGATTGGACGATCGTGAAGCGGGAGCGGGCCTGGGCCGGGCTGCGCAGCTTCGCGCCGGATCGCGCGCCCATCTACGGCTTCGATCGCCGAGCGCCGGGCTTCTTCTGGTTCGCGGGGCAAGGCGGCTTCGGCATTCAGACCGCGCCGGCCGCGGCTGCGATCGGGGCCGCGCTGATCCTCGATCGCCCGCTGCCCGATGCGGTCGCCGGCATCGACGTCGGGCGATACGCGCCCGACCGCTTCTGACTCACGATTTTCTGGGCTTCGGCGCAGGCGAGCACGTCAACCCGCTCATTATCAGGATGGCCGTTATGGCCGCGCACCCATTCCCATTTGATGCGATGCGGCGCCGCTGCTGAAACCAGCTCCTGCCACAGATCGGCATTCTTGACCGGCTTCTTGTCGGCGGTGCGCCAGCCATTGCGCTGCCAGCCGTGGATCCACTTGGTGATGCCGTCCATCACATATTTGCTGTCAGTCGAGAGCGTGATCTCGCACGGGCGTTTGAGCGCTTCGAGCGCCCTGATCGCTGCCATCAGCTCCATGCGATTATTGGTGGTGTGCGCTTCGCCACCCGAAATCTCCATCTCGCGCCCGTCGAAGCGGAGCAGCGCGCCCCAACCGCCCGGGCCGGGGTTCCCCTTGCAGGCCCCGTCGGTCGCGATCTCGACATGCGGAAGCGCTTTGGTCACGCGCCGAGCAGCTCGACGGGATCGGCATCGGCATAGGCATCGAGGCGGCGCAGGAAGGCCAGCGGGTCCTTGCGTGTCACCAGCGCATCCGGCGGCGTGTTCAGCCAATCCCATGCACGCGTGAGCGTGAAGCGCAGCGCAGCCCCGCGCGCCAGAATCTGGAAGGCCGCACGCTCCTCGGGGAGCAGGGGCATATGGCGCTCATAGCCCTCCACCAGCGCGCGGGCGCGCTTGCGATCATAGCCAGTCCCGTCATTTTCGAAGCACCAGGACGCGTGGGTAACCGCGAGATCCCAGGCGCGAATCTCGGTGCAGGCGAAATAGAAGTCGATAATGCCCGTCACGCGGTCATGGTGGGTGAGCACATTATCCGGAAAGAGATCGGCGTGAATGACCGACCGCGGCAGGTCGCGCGGCCAGTGCTGCTGAAGCACCGCAAGCTCGTCGAAAACGCGTTCACGCAAATTGGGGGCGATCCGATCGAGATCGTCGCCGCAGCGCTCGGCCAGCGCGACCCAGCCGCTGAGGCCGAGCGCGTTGGGCCGCTCGAGCGCGAAATCCGCGAGCGCGAGATGCATTTGTCCCAGCGCGGCTCCGGTCGCGGCGGCCTGGGCCAGTGTCGGATAGGTGACGGACACGCCGGGCAGAAACTCGATCAGGCATGCAGGCCGCCCGGCCAGGGTCTGGATCTGGACGCCGGCGCGGTCGCGAATGGCGCGGGGGACCGGCAGGCCGCGATCGGCCAAATGATCGAGCAGCGCCATGAAAAACGGCAGATCGCGTTCGTCCACCCGCTTTTCGTAAAGCGTCAGGATATAGCGGCCGGCGCTGGTATCGATCAGATAATTGCTGTTTTCGACGCCCTCGGCGATACCCTTGGCCGAAACCAGTTCGCCTGCATCATAGCCGCCGAGAAAATCCGCCATCTCCTCGGCCGAGACATGGGTGTAGACGGCCATGGTCGCGCGGCTCAGGCTGCGGCGAGGCTGCGCGGCAGCTTGAAGAGCATGTCTTCGGACGTGACTTCCACCTCTTCACTGGTCGTCACAAATTGGGTCCCAAGCCGATCGATCAGCTCCCTGACGAGGATTTCCGGCGCCGATGCGCCGGCGGTAACGCCCAGCACCTCGACGCCGTCGAGCCATCCGAGGTCGAGTTCGTCGGCGCGTTCGATGAGTTGCGCCCGGATGCCGGTCCGTTCGGCCACTTCCGCCAGCCGCAGCGAGTTGGAGGAATTGGGCGCGCCGAGCACCAGCATCGCATCGCATCGATCCGCGATCGCCTTGACCGCAGCCTGCCGATTCGAGGTGGCGTAGCAGATATCCTCCCGCCGGGGCGCCTGGATCTGCGGAAAGCGTGCCTGCAATGCCGCGACGATCTGGTGGGTGTCGTCCACAGACAGCGTCGTCTGCGTCAGGAAAGCGAGCCGGTCGGGCCGGGCGGGTACGATCGCGTTGGCATCCTCCACCGTCTCGACCAGCGTCATCGAGCCTTCGGGCACTTGGCCGAACGTGCCCACCACCTCGGGGTGACCGCGATGGCCGATGAAGATGATATGCTTGTCCGCGGCAACCAGCTTTTCGGCCTGCCTGTGCACCTTCGAAACCAGCGGGCAGGTGGCGTCGACATAGGTCAGGCCGCGCTCCTCGGCCTTGGAGGGGATGGCCTTGGGCACGCCGTGCGCGGAAAATACCACCGGCAAGCCGTCGGGCACCTCGTCCAGCTCCTCGACGAAGATCGCGCCCTTGGCCTTCAGCGAATCGACGACATAGCGATTATGGACGATTTCGTGCCGCACATAGACCGGCGCGCCCCATTTCGAGATTGCCAGCTCGACGATTCGAATCGCGCGATCCACACCCGCGCAGAACCCGCGCGGCGCCGCGATCAGAAGATGGAGCTTGCGTTGCGGATGGGACATGTCGATGGCGCTCTACGCGATTGCTTGCTTCGGCGGAAGGCGCTTCCTATGATTAACCTCCATATCCGTCGCGTGGCCCCCGCGCGACTTACATCTCGGGGTGAAACCACGTGCCGTTCAAACGCCTGACGCCTGTCCTGCTTGTGCTGGCTCTGGCCGGCTGCGCCGGAAAGAATGATTTCGATGAGACAGGTGGCGTGAAGATCGTGCGTTCATCCTGTCCCGCGATCGCGATTCCCGTCTTCACCGGCGACGTCACGCTGTTCAATCCGCCCGCCAGCCGCGATGCGAACGCGATCGATATGGTGGCGACAATCACCAACGTGCGCACGACCTGCAACGATGCCGGCGCGCAGATCGCGGCGACCGCGACGTTCGACGTCGAGGCGCGGCGAACCAGCGCTGCCGGGCCGCGCGACGTCGTGCTGCCCTATTTCGCGACGGTGACGCGCGCGGGCACCCAGATCATGTCGAAGCAGCTTGGCCGCGTCGCGCTCCATTTCGACGACGGCCAGCTTCGCGCCCAGACCCAGGGCAGCGCATCGGCCAGCATCGCGCGCGCCGACGCAACCCTGCCGCCGGCGATCGAGCAGCGGCTCAACCGCAAGCGCAAGGCCGGCGACGCCGATGCCGCGATCGATCCGATGTCCGAGCCTGCGATCCGCAACGCCGTCAGCAAGGCGAGCTTCGAGCTGCTGGTCGGCTTCGAACTCAGCGAGGACCAGCTCGCCTACAACGCCACGCGCTGACCGACCGGCGATTACCGGTCGTGTGGACCAGGGCGGCGTGCTGTTAATCTGAACCGTTTGTTTCGAGCGAAGGTTCGAGCTAGTCGAGAACCGAAGTCTAGAAAATCAGCCCGGTCCAAGTTCTCGATACGGCTTCTCGACAAGCTCGACGCCTACTCGAACCAAACGGAAGCGATTCAGATTTCATGTTTGTCGCTCTAGGAAGACTGGGGCTGGGAAGCCTGGTCTTCGCGTGCGCGCTCGTGGTGGCGGATCACCTCGTCGATAATGAACCGCAGGAATTTTTCGGAAAAATCGGGGTCGAGATTGGCGCTCTTGGCCAGCGCGCGAAGGCGCTCGATCTGCGCTGTCTCGC
>CBFRWL010000039.1:0-13106 GCA_965727025.1 uncultured Sphingomonas sp. | reverse complement strand
ATTCATGAGCGCGCTCTAGAGCACTTCCCGAAAAAGTGGGAACCGGTTTTTCGGCTGGGAAGTGGTCCAGCTCTTGAATCTGGAGCCTTTCTTGTCCGGCAAGGTGATTCCGCCTTGCCGGGAAAGGCTCTAGCCGATCGATCGCGTTCCGGTAACAGTTTCGGCCTGCGCGAGATGCGCTTTGGCCAATGCCCAGTTCGGCGCCTGGGCCGCCGCCTGGCGGAGGAGCGCTATCGCATTTCTCCGGTCGCCGCCTGATCGGAAGAGCATCCAGCCATAGCTGTGAGAAACGATCGGGTTTGCAGGCGCCATGGCGTAAGCTCGGCTAGCCAGTTTCAGCGCCTGCTCGGCATGGCCGGTCTGGTAACGGCACCAGGCAAGATTGGTGGCAATCGCAATGTCGCGCTCACCCAGCCTGTTCTGCAGCCCTTCCAGCACGTTGGCAGCGTCGCTGAACCTCGCCTTTGCCATCAACAGATCGGCCTGCAACAGCCTTGCCGGAACATCCATCGGATGCTGCGCCAGAAACAGATCAAGCACGCGAAATGCTTCTGCTGCACGGCCGATACGGTTCAACGCTGCTATCAGCCTCAGCGCGACATCGCGCGAGAAACGCAGATTGGCGGCTCGCTCGAATGCGGCAACGGCCTGCGCAGGCTTGTCAGCGGCAATCCACGCATCCCCCGCCAAGACATGCGCGTCAGGCGCGCCGGGATTGGCCTGTTCCAACGCAAGCGCCAACCGAAGCGCCTGCGTCGCATTGCCGGATGCGATCAGATTATGGATGATCGCCGCTTGCGCCGGCGCGTCCGGGCTGGGCTGTTCGGGATCGACGGCAGCGGCCGAAGGTGGTGCAGAGAAATTTCCTTCGGCGGCGCGATCGAGATAGGCCGAAGCGCCCTGCCGATCGCCTCGGGCTTCCAGCGCCCTGCCGGCGAGCGTCAGCATATAGGGATCGAAATCAGAGCCTCCGGCCTGCGCGGTTGCAAGCACCCCCTGGACATCGCCTGCGCGCCATTGCGTCGCTGCAAGCAGGCGTCGCGCCGCGATATTGTTCGGCTGGGTTTCGAGCAATTTGGACAATTGCGCGGTCGCCTGGCTCAAATTTCCGCGCTGAAGAGCGGTTATCCCTTTCAACAGCATCGTGGCCGGTAAGCCGTCGAGCGCGCCTCCTGTCTGGTCCAACAGCCTCTCGGCCAAGGCGAATTTTCGTGCACGCGCGGCCAATACCGCCTGCAAGAAAAAGGCGCGCGAATTGCCCGGATCGAGCGCCTGCACGGCGCGGGTCGCCGCCAGCATCTCCGTTGTGCGTCCCATGTCGCCGAGCGTCGCGGCACGCTCGATCTGGGCATCGATGTCGAAACGGTCGATCTCGAGCGCGCGATCGAACCAGGGAAGCGCCGCAGCGAGGCCATATTGGTCCCGCACGAGCATGCCCCGGTAGACCAGCGCTTCGACATTGCGCGGCGCGAGCGCGACGGCTTTGTCCGCCGCTTCGATGGCTGCTTGCAGATCCCCGCTCGTCAGGCGGAAGCGTGCGATATCGACCCACAGACCGGGATCGGCTGGCGTGATCGAGCGAGCGAACGCAAATTCGTTTTCGGCGCATGCATAGTCGCCCAGCTCAGCGCATGCCCGGCCACGCATGCGCGCAGCATAGCCGCGATGCTCCGGTGCCACTTGGTCCGCGACGGCAATCGCCAGCGCGTCCGCGGGGCGATGTTCGAGCAGCCGTGCATGCGCTCGAAAATGAAGCGTCCGGCTTACGCGATATCCAGCGCCGATGGCGCGATCCAACGCTTCCTCCGCAGCTGCACCGTCGCCAAGCGTAAGCGCTATGCGCGCCTGATACATCCATGCGATCGCATTCTTCGGATCGGCCTCGGTCGCGTTCATCAGTTCCACGCGCGCGGTGCGGGGTTGCCCTTGGGCAAAGGCAGCATCGGCGCGTGCTACGTCCCGCATCGATTCGGTGCGATCGGCAAGTGCGGGCGCAGCGCTGCACAGCAGACAACCCGCCATCAGCAGCGCGCGCAGGATCAAGGCTGCAATCCGTACTGCTTCATAAGGTCATATAGCGTCGGACGGCTGATGCCGAGCAGCTTCGCGGTGTTCGAAATATTGTTCTCGGTGCGCGCCAATGCCTGGCGGATTGCCTTTCTGTCGGCTGCTTCGCGTGCAGCCTTCAAATTGAGAAAGCTGCCATCGTCCTGCACCTCGCCCAGATCGAGATCAGCGGCCGTGATCAACCTGCCATCGGCCATGATCACCGCGCGCTTGATGCGATTTTCAAGCTCACGGACATTGCCGGGCCATTTCCAATCGCTCAGCACGGCCAGCGCATCCGGCGAAAGCCCCTTCACCTGCGGATTGAGCGAGGCGGCGAAACGCTGCGCAAAATGATGCGCCAGCAGCGTGATATCGCCATGACGCTCCGCCAGCGCCGGAATTCGGATTACGATCTCGGCCAGCCGATAATAGAGGTCGTCGCGGAAACGGCCCTCGGCGATCATGGCCTCCAGATTCTGGTGGGTGGCGCAGACCACGCGGGTATCGATCGGGATCGCCTTGCGGCCGCCGATCCGTTCGATCACCCGCTCCTGCAGGAAACGCAGCAGCTTGACCTGCAGCGGCAGCGGAATGTCGCCGACCTCGTCGAGAAAGAACGTGCCGCCGGCGGCTTGCTCGATCTTGCCCTCGGTCGTCTTGATCGCGCCGGTGAACGCGCCTTTTTCATAGCCGAACAGTTCGGCTTCGAGCAGATTTTCAGGAATCGCCGCGCAGTTGATCGCGACGAAGGCGCCGCTACGGCGTGGGCTCGACCGATGCAGGCCGCGGGCAAGCAACTCTTTGCCTGTGCCGCTTGCGCCAAGCAACATCACCGAAACGTCAGCCGGGGCGACCCGCTCGATCGTCCGCGCGACCTTGAGCATCTCGGGGGCATTGGTGATGATTCCGCCCAGCGCGTCACGTCCCACCCCGCCATTCTGGGCCAGACGCACATTCTCCTGCTCGATCGCATGAAGATGGAAGGCGCGCTGGACGATGAGGCCGAGTTCGTCGATGTCGACGGGCTTCTGATAGAAATCATAAGCGCCACCGGCGATCGCACGCAGGGCGCTTTCGCGGGCGCCATGGCCGGAAGCGACGATCACCTTGGTGTCGGGCTTGAGCGCCAGGATCTCCGCAAGCGTGGCGAACCCTTCGCTGGTGCCATCGGCATCGGGCGGAAGCCCAAGATCCAGCGTCACGACAGCCGGCTCGTGCAAGCGCAGCGCATCGATCGCGCTCGCGCGATCGGTGGCCGAAACTACTTCATAATCGTCATAGGCCCAGCGGAGCTGGCGTTGCAGCCCTTCGTCGTCCTCGACGATCAGCAGGATAGGACGTGCGTTGCTCATGATGCGAGCTTCCTCGCTCCTTCGGCCGCGGCGGCGTCTAGGACCGCGGGCAATATGATGCTGAACCGGCTCCCCCGCCCCTCCCAGCTGGCAACCTCGACCCGGCCGTTCATCGCGGCGATCAGCGCCCGCGCCTCATAGGCGCCGATGCCGAAGCCGCTTTCCTTGGTTGAAGCGAAGGGACGAAACAGGCGGTTGCGGATGAATTCGGCAGACATCCCCTGGCCACGATCGCTAATGGTGAGGATCGCATCGCCCTCCCGCCGTTCGATACTGATCGTCACGGGTACGTCGGCGGCGCTGGCGTCGATCGCATTCTGGACCAGATGCGCGATCGCCTGCTCAAGCCGAAGCGGATCGGCAAGCGCGAGCAGGTCGGCCCGCCCTTCGACAGCTATCGGATGCCCGCCCCGCTTGTTCGCCGCGATTGCGTCGGCGATGCCGCGCAGCGACACTGGCCGGGGTTCGTCGGTGCGCCCACGATTGTGCTGCGAAAGCCGCGCCAGCAGATCGTTCATCTTCACGACCGAATTCTTGAGCGTGGCGACCATGTCCTCCCGGAATTGGGGATTGTCGGCGTGACGCTCGGCATTGCGCGCGACGAGCGTGAGCTGGCTCACCAGATTTTTGATGTCGTGCATGATGAAGGCGAAGCGGCGGTTGAACTCGTCGAACCGTTTGGCATCGAGCAGCTCTTCCTGCCCGCGCGCTTCGGCAAGATAGCTTGCGACTTGCCGTCCAGCGAGCCGCAGCAGATCGAAATCCTCCCAATCGAGCATCCGATCCACGAGCGGCCGCTCCAGCACCACCACACCGACCAACCGCTCGAAATGGATCAGCGGCACTGCCGCCCACACACGCGGCGTCGTCACCATCCAATCGGGAACGGTCGCGGCCTCGCCGGTATGCGCCGCCCTTCCCCGCCGCACGCCATCGAGTTCGACGATCCGTCCGGAGCGTTCGCAATATTCCGTAAAGGCACGGTCGCCTGCCTGCGGGGGAACATCGAGCGAAGCCCAGCCCCAGCGCGCAGCCGCTGTCAGCATGCCGGCTTCGTCGGGCAGCAAAAGCAAGCCGCCCGGCGATTCGGTGATATCCGCAATCGCCTTGACCACGCGCTCATCCAGCGGCGCAGCATTCTCGTCTGGCCGGCCGAGCGTTTCGGTGAAGCGCAGCCATTCGACGCGGTAATCGTAACGATGCTGAAAGAAATGCTTGATCACCTTGACCTTGAGCCATGCGCGCAGCCGCCGGGATGGCAGCAGCCCGACGCCCAGTGCTGACATGCCGATGATCACGGTGATCTGTGCGAGCTGGATATTGGGAACGCCGGCGAGGTTCAGCGCCCGCACGACCAGCATCATCACGACCAGATAGCCGCCGATCGCGAGCAACGAGAGCGACTGGAAAGTGATCGCGCGCGAAACCCGCATCTTCCATTGCGTGTTGCGGCGGCTGCCGAGCACCATCATGCCGGCGATCAGCACCATCAGAATCCCGCGCACCGAAAACAGCACGTCGACCGGATTCTGCGTCAAATAGGCAACGGTGTAGAGATTGAGATCGAACACCCACATGACCGCGAGAGCAGCCATCGGCAGGCGAATGCCCCAGCGCGCTTCGGGGGCTGCGGCCGTATAGAGATTGTGCACCAGCACCAGCGCGCCGATCGCGACAGTCATCCTCAGCACGATCGAGACGAAGGCGATCGCTTCCAGAATACGCGGGCTGCCGGCAAAGCCGGGCGTGATCAGATCGACTGCAATCTCGAGCAGGATGATCGATCCCAGCAAGGCATAAAGGACGATGATCGCGGGATGCCAGGCCGCCCTGCGTTCATGCACCAGCAGGAGCAGCATGAAGCACAGCCAGGTGAAATTGCGCAGGCTTTCGAAGACAAAGGCGAGCACGCTCGGCTCGCCTTGGCCGAGCACGCTTGCCGACCAAAGCACGGTCGCAAGCGAGGCCGCAGCCAGCCCCCGCCGCCGCATGCCGCCGGCGGGGTGAAACAGCACCCAGGTCGCGATGCCCGCGAAGAGGAACGCGCTGACGATATGGCCGAGGCTGCCGACGAGCGCGAAGGACGGCATCAGCGCGCCCCTTCCGGCCAGAGCAGCACACGCACCGTCTGCAGCAAAATCAATATGTCGAGAAAAGGCGTGTAATTTTTGGCGTAGTAGAGATCATATTCCAGCTTCTGGCGCGCGTCATCAAGGCTCGCGCCATAGGGGAAATTGATCTGCGCCCAGCCGGTGATGCCGGGCTTCACGACATGCCGTTCCGCATAATAAGGCATTTTGGTTGCCAGATCGGCCACGAATTCGGGCCGTTCCGGGCGCGGGCCGACAAAACTCATCTTCCCCTTGAAGACCATCCAGGCCTGCGGCAGCTCGTCGACGCGGATCTTGCGGATGATCCGGCCGATCCGGGTGATCCGCGGATCGTCCTTCTCCGCCCAGATCGCCTCGCCGGGCGCTTCGGCGTCGATCTTCATCGACCGCAGCTTCACGATGGTGAAGTGCTCGCCATAATGCCCGACCCGGACCTGCCGGAAGAAAGCCGGCCCCCGGCTGTCGAGCTTTACCAGCAACGCGGTGATCGCGATGATCGGCAATCCGGGGATCAGCACGATGATGCTGGCGACAACGTCGAACAGTCGCTTGGACCAGGTCGAAAGGCGGCGCCCCGACGAGAAGCCGTCCGAGAAGATCAGCCAGGACGGGTTGACGCTGCGCAGGTCGACACGTCCGGTTTCACGTTCGAGGAAGGTTGAGATCTCGTTGACGTGAACGCCCATCGTCCGGATGTGAAGGAGATCCGCGACCGGCATAGAGTTCCGGCGTTCCTGCAGCGCGAGCACCACTTCGTCCGCTTCCAGGGTGCGGACATGGTCGGCAAGGCTGCCGATCTCGCCCCGCGGAATCGCCGATTTCACCACCGGCTCGACGTCTCCCATCGCCACATGGCCGACCACGATGAAGCTGGCGCCCGGACGCTGGGCGAGGACCGAGATACGATTGGCGCGCGGGCCGGCGCCCAGCACCAGGACGCGCCGCTTGAACGCATCGCCGCCGAACAATCGCCCGAAGATGAGCCGCACCACAAACAGCAGCGCGATGGCAATCGCCATGCCGTAGACGGTGTTCGATCGCCACAGCGTCAGCTCCGGCATCAGAAAGAACATTACCGAGATGAAAATCACGCCGAGCGAAACCGCCACCAGCAGCCGGGCGAAAGCAAAGCGCATCGACTGCAGCGCCTCGCCCCCGTAGCAACCGACCGCAATCATGGCGCATTGCAGGGCAATAGCGAAGCTCAGAAGCTGCGGCAGCCGATCATCGATCGGACCCACGGCGCTGCCAAGCTGCCAGACGCGAAGCCTCCACCCCATATCGGCCGCCAAAAACAGCAGCGCGAAATCAAGCAGGCCGAGCAGGAAAACGGCGCGCGGTATATAATGCTTGAACAGCCTGATCACGTGCGCTCGCTGCTCCGTTGCGAGGTGTAAAGGAATCCGGCGCTGACTGTCGCTCAAATTGACGAATATTTTCTGAATTTGTTCAGACACCGGCATGGTTGACATTTTCCGGCAACTTCGAAGCTGATAGAGCGCGCCAAGTTCACGGGAGAAGCTCATGCCGCGTCATATCATTCCGGTCATCTTGTCGGGCGGATCGGGAACCAGGCTGTGGCCGCTGTCACGCGCGAGCAAGCCCAAGCAACTGCTGAGCCTCACCGACGAGCGCACGATGTTGCAGATGACGGCGCTGCGCTGCGCCGATCCCGAACGCTTCGAGCCGGCGATCATCGTTGGCAACATGGCGCATGCCGAATTGATCGAGGAGCAATTGCGGCAAGCGAGCATAGCCTATTCGACCCTGATTCTCGAGCCGGCGGCGCGCAATACGGCGCCGGCGATCGCGCTCGCCGCGCTGGCCGCGCTGGATATCGATGAAGATGCCATTTTGCTCGTGATGCCTAGCGACCACGTGATTGCTGATGTGGACGCATTCCTCGCGGCCGTGGCCGCTGCGCTTCCGACCGTTAACGAAGGCTGGCTCTGCACCTTCGGCATCAGGCCCGAAGGTCCGGAGATCGGATATGGCTATATCCGGATGGGCGCGGAGCTTGCGCCCGGCGTGCGGGAGGCAAGCCAGTTTGTCGAAAAGCCCGATCTCGCTGCCGCGGAAAGCTACATCGCGTCTGGCGATTATAGCTGGAACGGAGGGATCTTCCTCTTCCGCGCCGACGCCTATCTGGCGGCGCTCGCCAACAACGCGCCGGAGATCGCGGTGGCCGTACGTAAGTCGATCGACGCGGCGGGCAAGCGCGGCAAGCGCCTGCACCCGGAACCAAAAAGCTTCGCCCAATCCCCTTCGGATTCGATCGACTATGCGATCATGGAGAAATCGCAGAGCGTCGCCGTCGTGCCGGTCGAAATGGGCTGGTCCGATGTCGGAAGCTGGGACGCGCTCTACGCCTTGGCCGCCAGGGAAATCGGCGAGAACGTTCATCGCGGCGACGTGATCGCCATTGATAGCAGCGGATGCCTGATCCATAGCGACGGCCCGGCCATCGCGACGGTCGGCGTGCATGATATGATCGTAATCGCGACCGGCGATGCAGTGCTGATTCTTCCCAAAGGCGCAAGCCAGGATGTGAAGAAGCTGGTGGACGAACTGAAAGAGCGGAGCCATCCCGCGCTCCGATAAGACTGTCCTTAATCCTCCGCGAACACAAAGGGGCTAAGTCCGCGCTCACGTTCGTTGAAGAGCAGCAGGCGGCCATTTGGCGGCGCGCCACGCTGTGGACATTGTGGCCGCAGGCATTCGCGACAGCCCAGGCCAATCGGGACCGCCGTTCCCTTCAGATCCACCCCCCGCGCTGCCGCGAGCGAGGAGGCATGCTCGGCGGCCACGCCGAGCCCGACCGAAAAGGTGGCGGTGATTCCTTCCACGGATCGGTGTTGTGGCCTTACAGTGCGTGCCAATGTGAGCCAGCGACTGCCATCTTCAAGCTCCGCGAGCTGCCGGACCAGCTCGCCTGGGCGATCGAAGGCATGATGCAAACCCCATAGGGCGCAACGGCCCCTGGCATCCACCATCGGCGCATTGGACGCCCCCGCATAGCGCTTGGAGATGATGCCGGCCTTGTCGGTGCGCAGCATGAAGAAGGGCAGCCCGCGCGCGCCAACGCGTTGCAGCGTAGTCAGGCGATGCGCGATCATCTCGAAACCCGCGGTGAACCGCCGCTGGAGCAACTCGAAATCATAGCCGGTCTGATTGCAGGCACGCAGGAACCGCCCATAAGGCATCATCAGCGCCGCCGCGAAATAGGAGGCAAGGTGCCGATGGAACATGCGCTGCGCTGGCCGTTCGCCCAATTTCGCACCCGCGACCAGCGCGTCCATTTCGCTTTTGGCTTCCAGCAAGCCGAGCTGGAACGCGGCCTGGAAGGTGCGTGACGCCGGATCGAGCATCTCGGAAAGCTGCAATTGCCGCGCGTGGGTGTCCAGGCGGCGCAGGGTTCCGGGCAGCACGTCGGCGGGCAGGATGCGAACCGTGATCTGGTAGCGAACCCGCAAACGCTCGAGGATCGCACCATAAAGATCGACGTCGCCCAGCCGCAACTCATCGGCCAGCGCTTCGGCCTGTTCATCAAGGTCACCAAAATGATTGCGCCAGCGTTCGATCTCGCGCCGCGCCGCCACAACGACATCCACCGTGTCATCGGTCCGTTCGGCGCCGCCGCCCTCATGAAGCCGGTCGAATACACGGGCGAAGGCCTCGGCACCTCCTGGTGCGGCCGATAGCCATTCGGCCAGTTCGTCCCGATCGATCTCCAGATCAGCGAACAAGGGATCGGTCAGCCGCCGGCGCATGGCATCCATTCCACCACCGGGTTCAGCCACGGCAAGCGCGCGTGTGTCGAAGTCAAAACGCTCCGCAAGCCGGAGCATTACCGCAGCGGTGAGCGGGCGCTGGTTTTTTTCGATCAAATTCAAATAGCTGGCAGAGATTTCGAGGCGCTCGGCCATTGCGGATTGAGTCAACCCATGGGCACGGCGAAGCTTTCTGATAGGCGCACCAACGAGCAGCTTCATTTGTCAATCCTTTACAGATCAACATGTGGATTAAACCCCTTACACGATCAAGTCCCTGTATGGCGGCCTGTTACGTTCGATACCTCCTGCTCGTTGCCTGCATGCAAGAGCATGAAGAGGCAAGGGAACCTAATGTCGATTGTCGTGTTTGCGCCATTAGGGCAAAACGCGCTCTTGCGTTGATAAGTGCCGACGGGGGATAGGCGTACCAAGGCGATGCCTGAATTCAGGGCGCTTCTTTCAAATGACAGTGAAATGGCGCAGCGCATCCGGTCGTTCGATTGGGCGGAAACGTCATTCGGGCCGCCGGTGCACTGGCCGCAGTCCTTGCGCTCGGCTCTAAGCATTTGCCTGAACAGCTCTTTTCCCTCTGCGATTTACTGGGGAAAAGACATGCGGCTCATTTATAATGACGCATGGAGCAGCATCCCCGGCCCCCGCCACCCTTGGGCGCTCGGCAGATGCGCAAGCGAGGTGTGGTCCGACATCTGGCACGTGATCGAGCCACAACTCTCTACCGTATTCGCTACCGGCCACGGCTTCGTGACGCGCGATCAGATGCTGCCGATGAGACGCTTCGGCGTGCCCGAGGAAACCTATTGGGATTATAGCTTCACGCCAATCGCAGGCGAAGACGGTACCGTCGCGGGCGTGTTCAACCAAGGTCAGGAAACGACGCCGCGCGTCCTGATGGAGCGCCGAAGCCGGCTGATGCTGGCTCTTTCCGACCAACTACGCCAGTTGGAAACGCCGGGCGAAGTCCTGTCTTCGGCCCTTGAGATCGCCGGCTCCTATCTCAACGTCGAGCGCATTTTTTACGGCGAAGTCGATCGCGAGCAACAGACGCTACGGATCGACGCCTGTTGGGCGGACGGAACATTGCCGCCCATCGCCGGAACCATTTCGCTGGCGACCTTGGGCGAGGACGTTCACGAGTCGCTTCGCCACGGAGAAATTGCGGCCGTGAATGACGTAAGGGCCGACCCGCGCTTCAAGCCCGGTGCGCGCGAGCAGCTGGCTGAAATGGAAACCGAGGCGCTGCTGGCGGCGCCGAACATCCGCAACGGTTTGTGCGCTTCGGTCATGGTCGCGCAACAGGCCCAGCCTCGGCATTGGCACCCTGGCGAGGTCAGCATGCTGCGAAGCATTTCCGAACGCACCTGGCAGGAGGTAACCCGCGCCCGCAACGCGATGGCGCTGCGCGAAAGCGAGCGTCGCCACCGGCTGATCTTCGAGCAGGCGCGCGACATCATCTTCACTGCCGACCTCGATCAACGCCTCACTGCGTGCAACCCCGCCGCCGCAGAAGCGATCGGCTTGCCCGCCGAACAAATCGTCGGGCGTTTCATCAGCGAGTTCATTGAGCCCGACGAGTTTCAGAAGACATCGGCCATGCTTCAACAGAAGCTTCAGCAGGGCGGGATGACGCGGTACGAGGTTTCGGTGAACACGGCGCATGGCCGCGTGCGGCAGTGGGACGTGAATTCGGCGCTGACAATCAATGCGGACGGCAACCCGATCGGTTTGCACGCGGTCGCTCGCGACGTGACCGATCAGCGTGCCTTCGAAGAGCAGCAGAAGCTGCTGATCAACGAACTCAACCATCGCGTGAAAAATACGCTCGCGCTTGTTCAGGGGCTCGCCATTCAAAGTTTCAAGCAGAACCGAACCGTGACCGAAGGACAGGACATATTTCAGGCGCGGCTGGGCATGCTGGCCGCAGGTCACGACCTGCTGACCCGTGAGAAATGGGAAGGTGCCACCGTTGCCGCGCTGGTTGCCGATGCGACCGCGCCTTATGCCGACCCAGCGGGCCGTATCAGCGCCGAGGGCAGCAATGTTTTTCTGGCACCGCAAGCAGCAATCTCGCTCGGCATGGCGCTGCATGAGCTTGGCACCAATGCTGCCAAATATGGTGCGCTCTCGGTCCCCGAGGGCAGGGTCGAGATCAGGTGGAGTAGAAAACAGGATGGCGCCTTTAATTTCACCTGGCGCGAGCTCGGCGGCCCGGCTGTGCAGGTGCCCGAACGCCAGGGGTTTGGGCTGCGCATGATCGAGCGCGCACTTGCCAGCGATCTCAACGGGAAGGTCCATGTTGAGTTTCCCGCCGAGGGACTTATCTGTTACATTTCAGCGACTTTGCCGGAGGGGCAGTGAGCGACCAGCAAATGATCGAAAGCTTCCGCATTCTCCTGATCGAGGATGAGGTGGTGATCGCGATGACGGCCGAGGACATGCTTGAGGAAATCGGCTGCAAGGTCGTCGCCCAGGCCGCTAATTTCGATGACGCGATGCAGTGCGCGCTGGCCGGCGATTTCGATCTGGCGCTGGTGGATATCAATCTGAATGGGGTGATGAGCCTTCCGGTCGCCAAGGTGCTCCGCGAAGCCGGCAAGCCGTTCATTTTCACCACCGGCTATGGCAACGTCGGGCTGGAAAGCGACTTTAGCGATGCGACTGTCGTGACCAAACCCTACACGATGCGGACCCTCTCGCAGGCCATTGCCTCGGTAACTGGAACCTAGCGAAACCAGCCAGCGCTTACCGCTTTGCGAGCAGGTGAAGCGCTGCCGCGGTCATTGCTTCGATCCCGGTCGATATCGTTGTCTCGGCATCGGGCGCCCAGAACGGACTGTGCAGTCCAGGAAGCATCGACGTATCGCCTTTCGCGGCCTCCCATTTATCGTGCGGAATCGCTCCGACCCAGAAGAGCAGGCTTTGCACATGATCCGGATCGGCGAGCCGATATTGGGAAAAATCCTCGCCGGCCATGCTGGGGGGTACCGCGCGCACCCGATCGGCGCCGAAGCGATTGCGGAACGTCGCCATGATGTCGCTCGTCAGCGGTTCGCTGTTGAATGTGGCCGGGGTATATTGGTCCTGGATCGTGACGACAGGCATGCGGTCTTCCGGCATGCCAGCTGCGATCGCCTCCCCTCGGGCGATGCGCTTGATCGAATCCAGGATGCGCGTGCGCGTTTCGGGCGAAAAGCTTCGCACCGTAAGCTGAAGCTTCACTTCGTCCGGAATGATATTGTGCTTGGTGCCGCCGTGGATGCTGCCCACCGTGACGACGGCGGCGTCTTCCGGATCGATCTCACGCGAGACGATCGTCTGCAGCGCGACGACGATCCGCGCCGCCAGCACGATAGGATCCTTGCTGTTGTGAGGATAGGCCCCATGGCCTCCAACCCCTCGCACAAGCATGTCTACGGAATCGACATTTGCGAGGGTATAGCCGGAGGTGTAGCCGATCACGCCGGCCGGCAAGGGCCCGTCGTGGAAAGCCAGCACGACCGACGGCTTGGGAAAGCGCGTGTAGAGGCCGTCGTCGAGCATCGCCTTCGCCCCAGCGCCGATTTCCTCCGCCGGCTGGGCAATCATCACGAGCGTGCCGGACCAAATTTTCTTCATCGCCGCCAGGCGCCGGGCGATGCCGACCCAGCTGGTCATGTGCACATCATGCCCGCAGGCATGCATGACGCCAGTCTCGACGCCACTTGCCGTCGTGGCGCGTACCTTGCTCGCAAAGGGCAGCCCCGTCGTCTCGGTGACAGGCAAGGCGTCCATGTCGGTCCGCAGCATGACGACCGGGCCGGGGC
>CBFRWL010000038.1:0-13280 GCA_965727025.1 uncultured Sphingomonas sp. | reverse complement strand
GTGCCGAGGAAGACATGTTCGTGGGCGAGAAGAAGCAGGACTATCGCGCGGGATAGGCTTCCCATGATGCACCGCTGTTTCGGTGCTGTGCTGCTGCCTTGAAGCTCGATCCAATCGATCGATCTCCCCCGGGATGTTCTCAACGCTGGCCGAGCGCCTTTCGTAACCCGGCTCGCAGGCTTGGCTCGTCCGGAGACGTGATGTCGCCTACGCGCCACCCGTCGGCAGTCAGGCGCAATCGCAAGGTGACAAGGCGGTCCGGATCGGCGCTGCCGGCGAAATGGTTGTGAATGACCGCGTCGGCGCTGCTGCCGTGTTGGGTGACGGATTGAATTCGCATCCCGAGACCCTCGCTGTCCTGGCAATCGCAAAACGGGTCGCCATCAAGATAAGGCGCATCCTGATTCCCCGCCGCCTTGCGGTCTGCGCGAATCAATTCGGCTAGTTCGGGCGTGAAGAATGACAGGAACCTGCCATCGCCATTTGTCCCGCCCCTGCGCTCATAGGCGACGATCTTCTCGACGAACTGGCGTGCATGCTGACCGGTTGGGGCTCTCTGAGCCGCCGACGCCGCCGAATGGCCGCCTACGGTCGAAAGAGTGAGGAACAATGCCGCTGTGACGCTTCCGGCCGTCCATCGGTTCATAAGCAGCCCTCCGTCCTCATCCCGCCATTCGTCTGCGACCAGATCGAATCACCGCCATCTTCCATCGTCGCCGACTCTTGCCTAAGTGGGCAGAATGACCTCGACGAACGAAATCCGCCGCTCCTTCCTGGATTATTTCGCAGGCGAGGGCCATGCTCCCGTCGCATCCGCGCCGCTGGTGCCGCATAATGATCCCACGTTGATGTTCGTCAACGCCGGCATGGTGCCCTTCAAGAATGTTTTTACCGGCCTTGAGACGCGGCCTTATTCCACCGCCACCTCATCGCAAAAATGCGTTCGTGCCGGCGGCAAGCATAATGATCTCGACAATGTCGGCTACACCGCGCGGCACCACACTTTTTTCGAGATGCTGGGCAACTTCTCGTTCGGCGATTATTTCAAGGAGCAGGCGATATCGCTCGCCTGGAAGCTGATCACCGGCGAATGGAAGGTCCCGGCCGATAAGCTCACCGTGACCGTCTATCATACGGATGACGAGGCGTTCGATCTCTGGCGCCGCATTTCCGGTCTGCCCGAGGCGCGGATCATCCGCATCCCGACCTCTGACAATTTCTGGGCGATGGGGGATACCGGGCCTTGCGGTCCCTGTTCCGAGATCTTTTACGACCATGGCGAGCATATCTGGGGCGGCCCGCCGGGGTCGCCCGAGGCCGACGGTGATCGCTTTGTCGAGATCTGGAATCTCGTTTTCATGCAATATGAGCAGATCGATTCCGCGACGCGGGTCGACCTGCCGCGGCCGTCGATCGATACCGGCATGGGCCTGGAACGGATTGCAGCCGTGCTCCAGGGCGTGCACGACAATTATGATACCGACACCTTCAAGGCGCTGATCGGCGCCTCGGCCGAACTGACCCATGTCGATCCGGCAGGCGAAATGAAGGCGTCCCACCGCGTGATCGCGGACCATCTTCGTGCCTCCGGCTTCCTGGTTGCCGATGGCGTGCTGCCCGCCAATGAAGGCCGCGGCTACGTGCTGCGCCGGATCATGCGCCGCGCGATGCGCCATGCCCATCTGCTCGGCGCCAAGGAGCCGTTGATGCATCGGCTGGTCCCCGCCCTCGTGGCAGAGATGGGCGCGGCTTATCCCGAGCTCGTCCGTGCCCAGCCGCTGATCGAAGAGACCCTGAAGCTCGAAGAGACCAAGTTTCGCCAGACCCTTGAGAAGGGGCTTCACTTGCTCGGCGACGCTACCGCCAAATTGAGCCCTGGCGCTACCTTGCCAGGTGACGTCGCCTTCCGGCTCTACGACACCTACGGCTTCCCCTACGACCTCACCGAGGATGCTCTTCGCGCCCAGGGCTTTGGCGTCGACCGTGGCGGCTTCGATCAGGCGATGGCGGCGCAGCGCGCTGCGGCCCGGGCGGCTTGGAAGGGATCGGGCGAAAAGGCTTCGGACGAAATCTGGTTCGACATCGCGGAGGAGACCGGGGCCACCGAGTTCACCGGCTATATCTCGAACCAGGGAGAAGGCCAGGTCGTCGCGTTGGTGCGGGACGGTGCGCGGGTCGAAAGCGCCGCGGCCGGGGAAGAGGTCGTCATCCTCACCAACCAGACGCCATTTTATGCCGAAAGCGGCGGCCAGCAGGGCGACAGCGGGACGATATCCGGCGACAAGGGGCTGCTCGCGAGGGTCAGCGACACCTCGAAGCCGCTAGGCCGGCTGCATGCGCATAGAGCGACGATCGAAAGCGGCACGGTGGCCGTGGGCGACAGTGTGCATCTCGCGATAGATGCCGAGCGGCGCGCGCAGATCCGCGCCAATCACAGCGCCACGCACCTCCTGCACGCGGCGCTCCGTCACCGCCTGGGTAATCATATCAGCCAGAAGGGCAGTCTGGTCGCCGCCGACCGCCTTCGCTTCGACTTTTCGCATCCGCGCCCGCTGACGCCCGAGGATATTGCCGTGATCGAGGCGGAGGTGAACGCCCATATCCGCGAGAATGAGAGCGTGGTTACCCGGTTGATGTCGACGGACGAAGCGATCGCGGCCGGGGCAATGGCGCTGTTCGGTGAGAAATATGGCGACGAGGTCCGCGTCCTTTCGATGGGCAAGGTCAACGATGGCAGCTATTCGGTCGAGCTGTGCGGAGGCACGCACGTCTCGGCGCTTGGCGACATCGCCCTTTTCAAGATCATTTCCGAAAGCGCGGTGGCTTCGGGCATTCGCCGTATCGAAGCGCTTACCGGCGAAGCCGCGCGGCAATGGCTCACCCATCGTGAGGATCGCCTCAGGGAAGCCGCCGCCGCACTGAAGGCGACGCCCGATGAGGTGCCGCAACGTGTCGCGGCACTGCTCGACGAACGCCGGCGGCTGGAACGCGAGCTCGCCGAGGCCAAGAAGGCGTTGGCGCTCGGCGGGGGCGCAAAGCAGGAGACCGGACCGGAGCACATCAATGGTCACGCTTTCGTCGGCCAGGTGATCGAAGGACTCGATCCCAAGGGGCTGCGCAGCCTTGTCGATGAAAACAAGGCGCGCGTCGGCAGCGGCGTCGTTGCGCTTATCGCGATCAACGATGGCCGGGCGAGTGTCGCGGTTGGCGTGACCGACGATCTCAGCGGCGCGATCAACGCGGTCGATCTGGTCAAAACCGCGGTCGCGGCGCTGGGCGGGCAGGGCGGGGGCGGCCGTCCTGACATGGCGCAGGGAGGCGGCCCCGAGGGCGCGCAAGCTCCCGCGGCGATGGCAGCGATTCGGTCGGCGATCGAGGAGCGCGCCGCGGCCGCCTGACGCTCAGGCTTCGCCGATGCGCCGCCGCCATATCGGTGGCTCGCGATCGGTTTGCGCCAGATTCATGATTTGGGCGCGCAAGTCGGCGCGTTTCTCGTGGATCGAGGCGATCACCGGGCCCATCGCCACGCCAAGATCGACCAGCACCGCTTCGGAAAGCTGGAGCGAGCTTTCGATGGTTTCGGGTACCGCGTCGGTGGCGCCTGCCCGGTAAAGCTCCGCCGCGTGGCGAGGATCCCGCGCCCGCGCAATCAAGGCGAGCTTCGGAAAATCCTTTCGCAGCCGGGCAACGATGCGCACGGCCTGCACCGGGTCATCCATTGTCAGGACCACGGCAGCCGCATTGGCAATGTCGAGTTTCTCGATCATGCCTGGTCTGGCGATGTCGCCGAAGATGGTCGTGCAACCCTGTGCCCGAGCCTCGGCTACGGCATCGATATCGGCATCGATCGCCACATGAGGCCGATCGTGCGCGCCGAGCATTTGCGCGACGAGCTGGCCGACGCGTCCGCATCCGATGATGACGGTGCGTTTCCCCGCCCCGTGATCGGCAACGTCAGCGCCATCGCGGCGCAGCTCGATCCGCCGGGCAAGGTCGTGCCCAATTCGTGCGAGCAGCGGCGTGATGGTCAGCCCCAGGGCGGTGACAATCTGCCAGAATTGCGCCGTCTCCGCTCCAATGAGGGCAGCCTGGGCAGCCGCGCCCAGCACGATCAGGGTCGTCTCGGACGGTGATGCCATCAGCAGCGCCGTTTCCCACGCCACGCCGCGTTGAGAACCGGCGACGCGCAGCAGCATTCCCGTAACAATGACCTTGATCAGAACGACGCCGACGACTGCTCCGACCAGCGCAAGCCAGTTCGCAGCGATCACCTTCAGGTCCAAGCTCATGCCGACGGTGATAAGGAAAATGCCGAGCGCGAGCCCCTGGAACGGCGCGGTCATCAGCTCGACTTCGCTATGATAGTCGGTCTCCGCGATCAGCACTCCAGCAAGCAAGGCCCCCACAATCGGCGAGAGGCCGGCAGCAGTCGTCGCGAGGCTGGCGAGGATCACCACCAGCAGGCTGGCGGCAAGAAACAGCTCGGGGCTTTTCGTGCGCGCCGCCTGCGCGAACAGCGACGGGAGTATGAAGCGTCCGACGAAGAACATTACGGCGACCGTGACGACGCCGATCAGCACCGTCTGGACCAGCCCGTCCAATCCCCCGCTCTGCGCGTGCGGCGCCATTGCGCCAAGCAGGAACACGATCGGCACCAGCGCCAGATCTTCGAACAGCAGCATGGCAAAGGCACGGCGGCCGACCGGGCTCGACGTGCCAGCCATGGGCAGCACCAGCGCCGTCGAAGAGAGAGCGAGCGCAAGGCCAAGCCCGAGCGATCCGGTCCAGGGCTCGCCGAAGATATGCATGCCAAGCCCAATCGCGACCGCGCCCAGGATCAGTTCAGCGCTGCCCAGACCGAAGACGAGCTGCCGCATTGCCCACAGCCTTCGAAAGGAAAGTTCGAGACCGATCGAGAACAGGAGGAGGATGATCCCGAACTCCGCGAACGGCTCGATCGCATGCGGATCCGTGATGGTGACATGGTAAAGCCAAGGCGCCTGCGGAACCAACGCGCCCAAGCCCGCCGGGCCTACCAGCGCGCCGACAAGGATGAAACCGATGACCGGATTGATCCTGAAACGTGCGAAGGCCGGAATGACCAGGCCGGCTGCGCCAAGGATCACAAGGGCATCGCTGAAACCGGAGGATGCAAGTTGAAGCGGCATGGCCGCATCTTTGCGGCATCGGGCTTCGATTGCCAGCCTCAACTGGCATATTCGCTGAACTAGGCGGCCTGGCCTTCGAATTGCAGGCGAGCAAGCCGCGCATAAAGCCCGTTTCGGCTGACGAGGCTTTCGTGATCACCCTGTTCTACGATCCGCCCATGCTCCATCACGACAATGCGATCCGCGGCGCGGACGGTGGCGAGGCGATGCGCGATCACGATGGTCGTGCGGCCCTTCATGAGCCGCTCAAGCGCCCGCTGGACAAGCTGCTCCGATTCGGCGTCGAGCGCGGAGGTCGCTTCGTCCAAAAGCAGCAGTGGCGCGTCGCGCAGCAGCGCGCGAGCGATGGCGATACGCTGGCGCTGCCCTCCCGAAAGCCGTGCGCCGCCTTCGCCCATGAAGGTGTCAAGCCCGTCGGGGAGCGCCTTGAGGAACGCCGAAGCATTGGCAGCATCTGCGGCGGACCATAGCTCATCATCGCTGGCGTCCCATCGCCCGTAACGCAGATTGTCGCGTGCGGAGGCGGCAAAAATCACCGTCTCCTGCGGAACCATGGCAATGCGCGCGCGAAGGTCGGCTGGATCGGCCTCCGGTAGCGGGACACCATCGAGGGCAACGATGCCCCGTTCGGGGTCATAGAATCGCTGAGCGAGCAGAAACAAGGTCGACTTGCCCGCCCCCGAGGGACCGACCACCGCCACCAGTTCGCCTCGGCGCACGGACAAGCTGAAGTCGTCCAGCGCTTTAACTTCCGGACGTGAGGGATAGCGGAAGTCCACATGGTCGAACAGCAGTTCGCCGGCAGCAGGGGAGGGTAAAGCCTTTGGATGAGCAGGGGCACGAATTTCCGGCTCTTCCGCGAGCAGCTCCGCGAGACGCCCCGCCGCGCCCGCCCCGCGCAACAGATCGCCATAGGTTTCAGTAAGACTGCCGAACGCGCCCGCAACCAGCCCGCCTGTAATGACGAAGGCCGCGATCGAACCGCCGGATAGCTTGCCCGAAGCCACATCCAGCGCGCCTTCCCACATGATCATCGTGATCGATCCGAATACCAGCGCGATGATGACCGCCGTCATGATCGCGCGCAGGCGGATGCGGCGGCGTGACGTTTTGAACGCATTATCCACCGCCGATCCGAAACGCTCGGCCTCGCGCCGTTCCTGCCCGAACGCCTGGACGATCTTCATCGCCCCCAGCGTTTCCGAGATGATCGTCCCGACATCGGCGATACGGTCCTGCGTGCTGCGCGAAAGCGCTCGCACCCGCCGGCCCAGCGTGACAATCGGGATGACGATGAAGGGAATGCCAAGCAGCAGCATGGCGGCAAGCTTCGGGGCGAGCGCCACCAGATAGATGATGCCGCCGGCGCCCATCACCAGATTGCGAAGCGCGACAGAAACCGTGCTGTTGACAATCTGCTCGATGATCGACGTGTCTGCAGTCAAACGAGACGCAATCTCCGCCGGCCGGTTCTCCTCGAAAAAGCGCGGCGCCAATGTCAGCAGATGGCGCTGAACGGCGACGCGGATGTCCGCGACCACGCGTTCCCCCAGCCAGGACACGAAGTAAAAGCGGCTCGCGGTAGCAACCGCGAGCACGGCCACGATCAGCAGCAGATAGCGGAAATAGCGGGCGATATCGCCGCCCTGCGCCGCAAAGCCCCGGTCTATCACCAACCTAAAACCGCTCGGGATGGCCAGCGTGGCCGCAGCGGCGGTGATCAGCGCGATTGCGGCCAGCACGATATGGCCGGGATAGCGCGCAGCGAATCGCCAGATCAGGCGGAGATTGCCGATTTTGCGCTGCGGTAAGCCCTTGCTCGTCTCTACCATTGCCGCGACCTAGCAGGACGATGAATATGTCTCAATCCGACACCATATAGGTCTTGCCGCGTTGCAACGTTAACGGAAAACCCGCTACTGATGGTTATGACGCGCGTGGAGGGCTTTTGTGATGCTGTATGACAGCTATGAAATTCAACGGTCGCTGCTGGCGGGGGCCAGCGCCTGGGCCAATATGAGCGCGGAGTGGTTGCAGAATCCGGTCAACCCCTTGTCCTATAGCGGGTTCGCGCCGGTTCTTGCGTCCGGTTTTGAAGTGTTTGCACATGCATCGGCGCCGCGGGGAAAACCTCAGTTCGGGCTCAGCGAGACCATCATCGACGGCAAGCCCGTGCCGGTACGTGAGGAAATCGTGCTCCGTAAACCGTTCGGGCAGCTCAAGCGGTTCGTGCGCGAAGGCGTCGACGGCGGACCGAAATTACTGATCGTCGCGCCGATGTCGGGGCACTATGCCACGCTGCTGCGTGGCACGGTCGAGCGTATGCTGCCGGGCCATGACGTCTACATTACCGATTGGCGCGACGCGAAGCTGGTGCCCACCGACGAGGGCAGCTTCGATCTTGACGATTATATCGATTATCTGATCGGGTTTCTCGAGGCGATCGGCCCGGGTGCGCATATGCTGGCCGTCTGCCAGCCCGCCGTGCCGAGCTATGCTGCGGTCTGCCTGATGTCCGAGGACAATCACCCCTGCGTGCCTCGAACGCTGACGATGATGGGCGGGCCGATCGATACGCGCGAGGCGCCGACGGAGGTGAACACGGTGGCCACCCAACGCCCGCTCGCGTGGTTCCAGAACAATGTCATCCTCACTGTGCCGGTGCTTTATCCGGGGGCTGGCCGCCGCGTTTATCCGGGCTTTCTCCAGCTGACCGGGTTCATGGCGATGAACCTGGGAAATCATCTCGTAAGCCACTGGCAGATGTTCAAGCATCTCGTCGAGGGCGACGAAGAAAGTGCCGAAGCCACCAAGACCTTCTACGACGAATATCGTTCGGTCTGCGACATGGACGCCAAATTCTACCTCCAGACGATCGAGACGGTGTTCCAGCAGCACAAGCTTCCCAAGGGAGAGATGATGCACCGGGACCGCCGCGTCGATCCGGCAGCAATCAAGGATGTCGCCCTTCTGGCCATCGAAGGGGAGCGGGACGACATTTCCGGCCTTGGTCAAACCAAGGCGGCATTGACGCTGGCAACGGGGCTAGACAACGCCAAGAAGAAATATCTGATAGCGAAGTCAGTAGGCCATTACGGCATTTTCAATGGCCGCCGCTGGCGCGAGCAGATCGCGCCGGTTGTGGATGAATGGATTGCGAAACACGCCGCCTGAATGAGCAAGCGCCGCCTTGAGGTTGCTACCGAGCGCTGGCCCATTGCCGGTGCTTTTACGATCTCACGTGGCGCCAAGACTCATGTCGACGTGGTTCTTGTCACGATCGTCGGAGCGCGTGGAGTGGGTCGTGGGGAGGCCACTCCGATCTATTATCATGGCGAAACGGCGGAATCGGTGACCGCCCAGGTTCGCTCAGCCCAAGCCGAGATTGAGGCGGGGGCCGAACGAAGCTCGCTTCAATATCTTCTTCCGCGGGGGGCGGCGCGAAATGCGCTCGATGCCGCGCTGTGGGATCTCGAAGCAAAGGAAGATGGCAGGCCGGCTTGGCAGTTAGCCCAGCTCCCTGCTCTCGCGCCCGTGACGACCGCCTTCACCATTTCGCTGGGCTCGCCCGAGCAAATGAAGCAAGACGCGGCTACTGCAGCCGCACGATATCCGCTGCTCAAGCTGAAGCTGGCGGGAGAGGGCGATATCGAGCGCGTGGCGGCGGTTCGCGAAGGAGCACCAGGAGCGAGGCTGATCGTCGACGCGAACGAAGCGTGGACGGGCCGGGACATCGTGGCGGAAGCTACAGCGCTGGCGAAGTTCGGCGTTGAACTGATCGAGCAGCCGGTGCGCGCGGGCGAAGACGCAGCGCTTGATGGGCTGCACAGCCCGATACCTTTCTGTGCCGACGAAAGCTGTCAGGATCGGGCCGATCTTCCCCGCTGCGTTGGACGTTATGCCGCCATCAACATCAAACTCGACAAAGCCGGCGGGCTAACGGAGGCTCTCGCCCTGGCGCATGAGGCGCGAGCCATGAACCTCGATTTGATGGTCGGGTGCATGCTTTCCACCTCGCTGGGCGTCGCGCCAGCGTTCCTCGTCGCGCAAGCAGCGCGCTGGGTGGATCTTGACGGTCCGCTCCTGCTTGCAGCCGATCGACAACCCGCCATTCGCTTCGAAGGCGGACACATGCATGCGCCCGACCCGAAGCTGTGGGGCTAAAGCGCCACCTCGGCGATCTTGTCCTTATAGTCCGCTTTCGGATCTGATCCGAACAAGCGCTTGATACCCGCTGCCATGCTTGAAGCATTCAGCCAGATCGTCGCATTTTCAGTATCGAGGCGGAGCAGGCATAGCTTCGGATCTTGACGCCCGCCTTCGTACCAAGCCGCGATGTGGCTGTTCCAAAGCCGGTCGATCACCTCGTTGCTCCGCTCGATCGACAGCGCGCCATGCACCGTGGCGAACAGGTCATGGCCCTTGGCGACATAATGCGCCATCGCACGATTCGACTGGCCAAGGCTCTGCACCAGCCCATTGTCGGTCGTGGTAAAGAACCAGAGCGGGCCATGATGACCCTCGAAAAGGGCGGTCATCGGCTGGCCGTGGCCATCGCGCTCGCCCGCCACGCCCAGGATCATGACGGGGCTGGCCTTGAGGTCTTTCCAGAAGCGGGCTTCGATTTCGGCAAGATCCGCCATTTCGACACTCCATCCTATGTTGGTATGACGACAGAACGGCAATGGCATCGGCTTGTTCCGAACGCGCGTGAGGGTGACTGTTTCGCCTTTGACCGTCATTAACCATGACGGCGGCTTCGCATTCAGCGGATGTCCGCGCTAGAAATGACCTCGTGCCGAGACAACGAACGAAGCGACGCCTGTCGAAACAGCAACGCGAAGCCGTCAGCTTTTTTCTGCTGAGCTATGCGGCGGCCTTCATCATTCTCTACGGCTTCATCGTCTAGTCGCAGGCCTTATGCAGGCGCCAGGCCAGCCACGCCGCGCCCGAAGTAGCCACCGCCACCATGAGCAGCGTATCCGCCACCGATACGCCGAAATGGAGCAGGATGGCGAGCAGGATCGCCGCCAAGGTCATCGCGCCGGAATTGACGATATTATTCGCGGCGACCGTACGTGCGGTCTCCGATTTCGGCACGGTGGTGGTGAGAAAGGCATAAAGCGGCACGACGAACATGCCGCCCGCCACTGCAATGCCGAACAGATCAAAGGTCAGCCGATCGGCGCGATGGATTTTGAGGAACTCGGAAAGGGTAAGCAGGGTCCCGCTTTCTGCCGCGGGCCAATATTTGACTGAGTAATAGAGGTCCAGGACGAACAGGCCCATCATGATTGCGGCCGCGGGTGAAAAGCGCGCTGATACCTTGCCGCACAGCATGCGGTTGATCGCGACCGAACCCAGCGCGACCCCTACGGAAAATACTGCCAGCATCGCAGTCGCCACACCTTCATCCGCACTCAGCACATTCTTGACGAGCGGCGGGAATTGCGCCGCCAGAATAGCGCCGATCGCCCAAAAGAAGCTGATGGCGATGATGGCGAGGTACAGCCTGCGGATGTGCATCGTCGCCGAGACCAGACGGATGGAGGAGCGGATCACGTGCAGGTCGATCAACTGGTTGGGGATTTCGGGCGGGGCGGGGGGAACCATGCCGCCCGTGAAACGGCCGAGGACCGCCATCGCAATTACGAGCAAGGCCATCGTCCAACTCGGCAGATGACCATCATTGATCATGCCTTGCATCGCGCCGCCGACGATCGTGCCGATCAGAATGGCAATATAGGTGGTGGCCTCGACGAGCCCGGTGCCGGGAAGCACCTCGTCCGGTTTCAGATGCTGCGGCAGGATCGCATATTTGATCGGCCCGAAGAAAGTGGAGTGGACGCCCATCGCAAACAGCGCAACCAGCATCAGCGGGATCGAGTGGATGACGAGACCGAGCCCGCCAATGCACATGATCAGGATTTCGGCGGTCTTGACGATCCGGATGATCCCGGCCTTGTCGCGCCAATCGGAAAGTTGTCCGGACAGCGCGGAGAAGAGAAAGAAAGGCAGGATGAAAATGCCCGCCGCAACGGCGTTGAAGACGGCTTCTTTGGTCGGATCCGCGTAGATCGCGTAGGTGACGAGCATCACCATCGCGGTCTTGTAGAGGTTGTCGTTAAAGGCGTTGAGGAACTGCGTGACGAACAGGGGCAGAAAATTCCGCCGTGCGAGGAGCCGGAAGGATGGCGTCATAAGCGGAGTTAGGCGCGCGGCATCCCTGTTGGCATGGTGGCGGCTTTAGCTGAGCCTAGGCGAGGGGTAAAGCCGATACCACGATCACCCGGAAGGAGACGCTGCGATCATGGCCTGTTCGCGGCCTTGCGCCCCTGCAATCAATTCGGAAATAAGCGCGGTTTCAGGCATGTTACGCCAATATTTCTTGGGCATTTCCTTGCACATGGCGCCGATCTTCAGCCGCGCGGGATTGAAGATGGCGCTATAATAGGTTCGCCAGGTCTCTTCGAGCGGATCGCCCTGCGGCGCGTCGCATTTGCGCGCAGGAGGCCCTTCCGTCAGCTTTTCGGCGTCCCAATGCAGCGTACCAATCGGCGTCAGGATCGACCAGCGCATGCTGGTGAACCGTCGCGCGAAAAATCCCGCGTTGCGCCGCAGGATGAAATGCTCCGGTTCGAACCAGGCTACAAAGCGCGCGGCCTCGCCTTCGCCAATTTCCCGAAATCGAACGAAGGCCCGCATCTTATGAATGTCGCGTCTGACAGCACGCGCCAGTTGGTCGAGGCGGCGGATCAGTGGATCGGCCTCATCGCCCATCGCTCGTGAATTGGTTCGGAGGCGCAGCAGCAGGGTGTAAAGCAGCGCGAAGCGTTCGGGATCACGATGGCACAGCACCGTTTCAGCGAGGTCTATGAACGCTCGCGGCACCGGGAAGGCGGGAGCAGTGGGCGAGGGAGGAGGGGGGCCTTCGGCGAAAAGATCGCCCAGCTCGGCACCCACCTGCCATCCGATCTGCTCCGGAAAAAGATTGGCGGCGCAGCAGGCGCGCGCGGCATCGCGCCAGCCCTCAAAATCGTCGGCCGCCGATAGGGTGACCCGATAGATCATGCCGCGAACAGCTCGAGCTGTTTGGCTTTGGGAACGAGCCGTCGTTCAAGATCGGCGCGATCGACGAGAGCGGCCGGTTGCCAGCCTTCCGCAATGATGAAAGGACGGATTTTCAAGATCGAGTTGGTGAGACGGGCGACATCCTCCAGCCGTAGCCTGCGCCAGCGACGCGCCGTGAGAATCGCATCGACCGCGCGAACGCCGAGCCCTGGCACCCGCAGCAGCATTTCCCGCGACGCGCGGTTGACGTCGACTGGAAAGCGATCACGGAACCGGAGCGCCCAGGCCAGCTTCGGATCGATATCGAGCCGGAGCATGCCCGCCGCGTCGGTGGCCTGTGCCACCTCGTTGGCGGCATAGCCGTAAAAACGCATCAGCCAGTCCGATTGATAGAGCCTGTGCTCGCGCATCAGCGGTGGCCGCTTGAGCGGGAGGACGGCGCTGGCGTCCGGAATGGGGCTGAACGCCGAATAATAGACGCGACGCAACTTGAACCGCTCATAGAGGTGATTTGATTTTGCAATGATCGCGCGATCATCGGCTTGGTCAGCGCCAATGATCATCTGTGTGGACTGGCCCGCGGGCGCGAAATTCGGCGCGGATTTGTAACGGCGCTTCGCGTCACGCAGGTCTTCGGACCAGTCGCGCATGTTGCCCATGGCGGCTTCGATACGCGGCGCAGATTTCTCCGGCGCGAGCCGGGCGAGGCCGGGTTCGGTCGGCAGTTCCACGTTGATCGAGATACGGTCGGCAAATTGCCCGGCTTGCTGGATCAGTGCAGGATCGGCGTCCGGGATCGTTTTCAAGTGGATATAGCCGCGAAACTGGTGGTCGATGCGCAACGAGCGCGCCACGGCAACGATCTGCTCCATCGTGTAATCCGAGCTGCGGATGATGCCCGAGGAGAGAAACAAACCCTCGATATAATTGCGGCGATAAAAATTCAGCGTGAGCTCAACCACTTCCGGAACGGTGAACCGCGCACGCCGCACGTTGGAACTCTTGCGATTGATGCAATAATGGCAATCGAAGATGCAGCTA
>CBFRWL010000037.1:0-13282 GCA_965727025.1 uncultured Sphingomonas sp. | reverse complement strand
CGCGAATCGGCGGATTCAGTACCCGTCTGGGCCAACACCGTCTTGTAGCGATCGAGATAGCTTTCGTAGAGCGCCTGTGACGTGCTCGCCCGCCGCGTCAGATCATCGAGGCTCACCATGGCCTGGTTGTTCTGCGCCAACGCCGATTTCGCGCCGCCGAGGCTCGCCTGCAACGAATCGAGCCGCTGCTGCGATACGCGGGCCTGCGCATCGAGATTGGAGATGACCCGGAAGATCTCGGTCTGGATCTGCAGATCGATATCGCGCAACTGGTTCCGCGCATCGGCGAGCTCCGGATATTTGTCGCCATAGCGGGTAGAAAGATCGGCGACCCGCGCGCTGATGGTCGCCCGCTGCGTGCGCAGCGAATGGATGACATCGGATGACAGGGCGGCCCCCACATCGTCGCCCACCGATCCGCTCTTGAGCTGTTGCCGCGCGGTATCGAGCCGCGCCGCATCCTCGACCGCCTGCGCGCGGGCGGCAGCCACCTGCTGGTTGTAGCTCGAAATCTCCTGCTCGGTCAGCGATGCGCCGGTCGTGCTCAGCAGATTATTGCCGACGCGATAATCCTGGACGGCGCGCATGTCGCGCTGGGCCTGCAGGCGCAGCCGCTCGATCTTGTCGTGCAGAAAGGCGGCGGCACGCTCGTTGGCCTTGCGCTTCGCATCGACCTGCTCCTGCGCATAGATCTGTGCATAGGCGTTGGCGATCGCAGCGGTTCTGATCGGATCGGTATCGGTGAAGGTGATCGTCATCGCGAAGGCCGTCTTGACCCGCTCGACATCGATATTCTTCGTAAGCCGATCGATGATGAGTATGCGCAATCGCGCCCGTTCCTCTGGAGAAAGGCTTGCGAGCGGCCGCGGCGGCAGCATCCCGAAGCGCCGCTTGAGCCTTTCGCTGAAGCTGCTGGTTGGCAGCATGCCGACAAAGGTCGGGTCATTCACGAGCTTCAGCTTGTCGACCACCTTGGATGCCAGCTCGCGCGAGGTGAGGACCTGCACTTCGGTATCGACATCGCCCGAATTGACTTCGTCGTCGACGACGCCGCTGCCTTTGGGCGCGACCTGATCGCCCGTCCGGCTCAAGGCGATTTCAGACATAGCCGTATAGCTGTTGGGGGTGATGAAGGTGATGAACAGCGCAAGCTCGAAGATGACGAAGGTCACGATCGCGAACAGCTTGATACGCCTGCGGAAGATCGAGGCGATCTCGCGGAAATCCAGCCTGTCCGCCATGGTTGTGCGGCGGGCCGCGCCGAAATGATCGCCCGGCACGTTTTCGGGAAAGCCGTGATAGATCTCCGGAAGGTTCATAACCGGAATCTCAGCATCAGGCTGCCTTGGAAGCCGTTGAAGCTGCTCACCACCGTCTGGCGGTTGGTATCGTTGAAGCGGAACTTCGCCGACGCCACGCATTGGACCATCCGTCGCGGCGTATAGGTCGCGCTGAACGAGAGTGTCTTGAGATCGGAGTGCGCGTCGATCCGGCGATAGCTATCGGACTCATGTTCCCCCTGAACATTGACGATCAGATTGCGCAGCAGCTCATAGTCGAGGCTGAGCGACTGGGTGCCGACGAGCGCGGTGTTGGCGGCGGCGATCCCGCTATTGCGGAATTGCTGCTCGGCGGTCAGCGTCACCGTCATAAGCGCGGTGGGATACCATTCGATCCGCGCGTCATAGGTCAGCCCGTGCGAGCTGGTCTTCGATCCTTCGAAATAGCGCTGGCGATATCCGATCGCCGCCTGTCCGACGATCATTCCGCTATTGTCCAACCGAATGCCGCCCAGCAGCGCATAGCCATGCGCGTTGCGCAGGCAGCAAAACTCATGATGCGGATTCCTTGTGACATCGCCGACGAGCTGAACCAGCAGCGATGCCGACGGGGTGGCCTTGTACACTAAGGTTCCACGCCCGCCGAAACCGTTGCTGGCGCGGAATCCCTGCGACAGGCTGACACCATCGATGGTCACCGGCTCATACCGCAGCTCGCGGAACACGAACAGCGTTTCAGCGGTAATCGCAGGACCTACGTAGCGCGCGCCGATACTCGCCGAGAAGCGGCGCATGTAGACCGGCTCGCCCGCAGTTAGCCGGTTGCCGGTGCTGCCCCGCGGCTCGGCCTCGCGCGCATATTCGACGAGCGGGCTGATCGAGCTGCTGTCCCCGAGCGCTGCGTTGCCCGCGGCCTGAACTTGATATTCGTCGCTGTCCTGATCGCGCTGATGAAAGAAGCGGGTGAACACAGCATTGCCGCTGATCGAAACCGCGTGCCGCCCCCAATCGCTGCTCAGCCGCAGCGACGGGCTGATCCTCGAAAAGGAATCGCCGACAGGTTCGCTGGCCCGGCTGAAGATGTTGCTGTTATAGCCGATGCCGAAATCTCCATTTGCGTGCGCGATCAAGCCGCCGATCCGCGCGCCGAGCGGATCATAGGCCGGCTGCGGCCGCGCGCCCGCCACATCGTGCCGATAGCGCTCGGGCGAATCCGTCATCGTCTGCGACCAGGAGCGTGTCGCAGCACCAATGAGCAGAACTGCGACCAACAGCCGGACAAAGAACACCACGTTCCCCTGTCGGCGGACGAATGCCCCCAACCGGCAATCCCAAGGCCAGCAAAGTGTTTCACCCGCGTGACAGATCGGCGACAGCCATTGTCATCAACGAGTCACCGGCCGGCGCTTAACTCCCCTCCGTCATCGCTCAGGGTGAAGGCACGCGAACCAGGGAAAGAAAAATCTAACTTGCCGCATTTGCTTGCCTGCCCTGATCCGAGCTTTGCGCTGCTACTGGCAACGCTCAGATGGCCGGATGACGATGACCGACGCGAAGCGATCCGCCGCGCGGCATCAGGGGCGATCGATTGGCGGCGATTCGCAGCGCTGGCCGCACGGCACCGGGTCGCGCCGCTCGCATTTCACGGGATCAATTCGGCGCGGCTTGACGTGCCGGACTGGCTTACGAAACTAAGCCGGGACGTTCAGCGCAAGGCGCTGTTCTGTGAACTTGGCATCGCCGCCGAACTGACACGTATGCAATCCTTACTTGGCGTTGCGGATATCGATCTGATCGCGCTGAAAGGGCCTGCGCAATCGCTCAGATCCTTTGGGCGCTTCGGCATGCGCATCAATCGGGATCTCGATGTCCTGATCGCGCCTGATTCCTGCGACGCGGCCGAGGCGCAGTTGATCGATGCTGGCTACACGCTCGTAGAGCCGAGCGAGCCACTGCGGGGCGAAGCGCGGCACCAGTGGATGCGCAACCATAAAGACATGGTCTTTCGCTCGCCGGATCGGACGGCGATGGTCGAGTTGCATTGGCGGCTGTTCGACAATGCCGCGCTGATGCCGGTCTCCATCCTGGCTCCGGCGATAGCGCTGGGCATCGATCCGCTCCGCCACATCCGGGTGCTGCCGAACGACGCCAATCTGCGCTATCTATGCCAGCATGGCGCGCAGCATAGCTGGTCCCGGCTTAAATGGCTGGCCGACGTCAACGCGCTGCTGGCGGGCTGCGAGCCCGATCTACTGCGGCGACTCCATAAACCTGAAGGCGGCAGGCCGGACCAAGCCGCGGCGCAGGCATTGCTGTTGTGTCAGCAATTGCTGGGGGCCGAGTTGCCTGCCGACATTGGCGCCGATCTCGAACGCTCGTCGCGCACCCGCTGGCTTGCGAAACTCGCGTGGAACGAGATCCTGCGCAGCGACACCGATGAGATCGAGGCGCGCCGGTTCGGCTCGACCATCAAGAATGCCAGTCATTATGCGCTCAACGGTGGCTGGCGCTATTGGGCGGAAGAGCTGCGCTTCGATCTAACGGTGACGCCGCGCCGCCAGCTTGCCTCGGACGAAGCCGGGCGCGGCCGCCTGCATGGCTGGATGCGCCGGCATTTTTCTTTGCGGTGAAATGAGCGGCCTCCGCAACCGGCAAATTGTAACATTCGTCCCGCATCCGCGATCGCGGTGGCCGGCATGCGGAACCCGGCGGTGAAGGCGGGCAGAGATGATCATTAGCGACGATCACAGGTTCATCTTCGTCCACATCCCGAAATGCGCGGGAACGAGCATCAAGCGCCGGCTCAAGCATATCGACACGACGGGTGGCCGGTTCTTTCCGATCGGCGATCACCCTGAGCTCGGCGCGATCCATCTGGCCCACATTACGCTCGCGGATCTCCAGGCCTATTTTCCCGAGAGCTTCGCGAAGTTGTACGACTACCGATCGTTCGCGCTAGTGCGCGACCCGATGGACCGATTCTTCTCCGCGATCTTCCAGCGCCTGCGCGAATTTGGCGGCCAGGGCCAATCCGCAATCACGCCCGAGATGATCGAGGATGAAGGCCGCAAGATCATCCGCTATCTCGAAAGTGCGCCCGAACGGCTCGACCTTGAGCATGTCCATTTCAACCGCCAGTCCGATTTCATCGAGCTGCGCGGACGGCGAATGGTGCAGGAGGTGTTCGCGGTCGAGCAATTGGCCGAAGCGGGCCGCTATGTTGAGGCCGTGACGGGCATCAAGATCGGCGAGGAACGCCGCAACCGGACCACCGAGATGAGCTTCGGCGCGCTGAAACCGCTGCAGCGCATGTTGCGCGCGCCCTATTCCAAATTGTTCTCGGCCGAGTTCCGCGCCGACGTGCGCGAAAAGATGACGCGTGCGGGCTTCTACAAAGACATCCCCAAGCAGCAGTTCGTGCACCCCGGTAGCGCCGTCGCGCAGTTCGTTCGCGACTATTATCGACGCGACTTCGTGCTTCACGAAGAATGCCTCGCGGCGCCCGCGCTCGCCTGTGCGTAAAAGCCTTCAGCTCTCGGCGCTTGCCGCCGCGATCGCCAGCGCCTTGCCGGCGCCTGCGGCGATGCGGATGGGGGTGAACACGCATTTCGAGCAGGGCTGGCCGCTTGCCGCCATGAACAAGGTGCAGGCCGCGGATGCGGACGGCATTCGTGATTCGGTGATGTGGGGCAAGGTCGAGCAACAGCCCGGCGTCTACAACTTCACCGCCCAGAATAGCGGCTTTATGAACAGGATATGCGCGCGGTCGATCCCGGCGCTCGTCATGGTGCCGCCCCGGAACAAGCTCTACGACGGCGGCATGCTGCCTGCGTCCGAGGCGGGCCGCCGCGCCTTTGCGAATTATATCGTGGCACTCACGGCGCGCTTCCCGTGTATCGCTGGCGTCGAGATCGGCAATGAGATCAACACGCCTTCGCGGCTCTGGCCAGCGCCGCCCCAGAAATTCCCAGCCTATGTCGCGCTGCTCAAGGAGGTGCGCCGTGCGCTCGACGCCGCCGGCAGCCGCGTTGCGCTGGTCGGCGGTTCCTCGATCGGCGTCGACGTACCGTTCCACGAGCGCATGTTCGCGGCGGGCGAACTCGCGCTCATCGACGCGGTTGCGGTGCATCCCTATATCGATCGCCCCGAGCGACTGCCCGAGCAGATCGAACGGCTGAAGCAGGCGATGGCGCATCATGGCGCAACCAAGCCGATCTGGTGCACCGAATTCGGCAATTATTACAAAACCCCGGAGGCAGCGCCGCCGCATGCGCTGAAGGTGATGACGATCATGAGCGCCGCGCATGTCAGCCGCGCTTATTGGTATGCGCTGCTCGACGAGCCGTGGTTCCGCAACATGGGGCTCTATGCGGGCGATGCGCCCAAACCCGCGCTGGCGACCTTTCGCACCGTGCAGCAGCGCCTGCTCTCTGCCGGGGATGCGCGCCGCATCGACGTCGGAGATCCGCTCAGCTTCGTCTATCGCTTCGGCGAGGGGCCTTATGTGATGTGGGGCGCGAGCCGAAGCCTGCGTCTGCCCGCTGGCGCGCGCGCCTTCGATGCACGGGGAGACCGGATCGACCCACCGCAAGCGCTTGGATCGGAACCCGTGATCATCGAGGCACCGGCGGGCTACAGGCCCAGCTGATCTATTCGGCGGGAACCGGCCGGCGGAACATCTGGCGCGGAAGCGCGGAGGCGTGCGCGGGCCAAAGCCGCAGCCGGCCGCCAAGCCCCAAAGTCACGCCATAGGCAAAGGCACCCGGCGCCGAGAGGCTGAGCAGCATCATCAATGGGCTGACATTCCCCGTCAGCAGCAGACGGCCTGCGAGCACCGTGATGACCATCGCAAGCGTGCTGAGATAGGGCGGCGCCATATGCCAGACGAGGTCGCCGTACCGCAGATTCATGTGGCGGCGCAGATCGACGATATTGTAAATCGCTACGACCGCGCCGCGAACGACATGTGCTACCGCCACTGCAACCAGCGACACTTGCGCCGCCGCCGCGGCAAGGGCGATGCCGAGCACGATCTGCACCAACCCCTGCCGGAACACCATGCGGCTTTGCCCCAGCGCCATCATCGCCGGCGCGAAATAGTAATTGATCGGTGCGACGATGCCTAACAAGCCAATGACCTGGACGAAGGGTACGCTGCCGCTCCACTGTTTGCCGAAGATAATCGGCATCGCTTCCGGCGCCACCAGCGAAAGCCCGATCAGCGCCGGGCACATCAACACCGCGCTCGCCTGAGTGAGGCGAAGATAATTTTTCCGCATCGCTGCAAGATCGTCATGCAGGGTAGAAAACTGGGTGTTAGCGACGCTGACCAGCGGCATCACTACGAGCTGGCCGATGAAATCATTGACGCGAAAACCGACTCGCATCAGCCCGAGCGCAGCCGGGCCCATCGTGAAGCCGACGAACAGATCAACCGTGCGCGGCACGAGCAGCGGCATCAATGTGCCGAGCATGATGTTGGTGCCTTCCCGGGCCAGTTCCGGCGAGGAGCCGATGCGCGAAAAGGACGGTCGCCAATCGAGGGCAGTCCACACCCATAGTCCCGCGATCGCGGCCTGGATCACGCGCTGCAGCGCCAGCGCCAGCGCGCCGTAACCGAGATTGACGAGCACCACCGCAACTACTGCGCCGACCAGCGTCGTCACGGTGTTACGAACCGCTATGACCTTGAAGCGGAACTGCGTCCGCAGGATCGCCTCGGCGGTCGATCCGGCCGCCGAGAACAGAAAGACAGGCGCGCACAGATACATCATCTGCGCGAGCTGATCCGAATGATAGAGCTGTCCGAGCGGCCTCGCTGCCAGCAGGAAGAGCAGCGTGAAGCCGCAGCCGATCAGAAGCGAAAGCCGCAGCGACTGATTGCGCGATTGCTCGTTGCGGTAGCGCGCCTGCTGCAGCAGCTCGACCTGCCCCCAGCGGGCGATGCGGGTGCCGAGGTCAAGCCCGATCGCCACCGTCGCCATCAGACCGAAATCATGCGGCCCTAGCACATGGGCGAGATAGACGAGCAGGAAGAAGACCACCGCATATTGCGACCCGCTGCCCGCGATCGACCAGAACGCCGCCTTCGCCAGCCGCGAGTTCATCGCCCTTGCCTCAGCTTGAAAGCGATTAACCGCATGTCAGGCCTCGGCACGTTTCGCCCCTGGCATCCGCATGCCGGCGATCAGCGCCTTCGCCCGGCGCAGCAAGGGGCGCTCGAACGCGAGGTGAATGCCGATCGCGGCAAAGATGCAGATCGCCACCGCCAGCAGCGCCGCGACCGCAACGGGCAAAGCTCCATCGCGCGGCAGCAGGATCGCGCACCCCTTGATTACGATCTGAAGGATCAGCGGGTGGAACAGATAGAGCGCATAGCTTGCCGCACCCAGCAGCAGCGGAAAGGATTGGCGCATGATCCAGCCGCCCTTTTCCATCGCCAGTGCTCCGGCCACGATGAGCAAGCCCGGAATGCCAAACAGCAGAAAGCGTGCATCATGCTTGTTCGGCACGGGCAGGCGCATCGCCTCCCACCCCGACATCATCGCGACGGCGGCAAGGATCAGCATGACGCCCAGCGCCGGCAGCCAGGACGGGGCACGCTCGCTGAGACGATCGTAAAGGATCGCGAGCACAGCGCCATAGAGGAACTCGACGATGATCGGGCACGCGTAGAAATCGATCGCATAAGGAAACGGGCCGAAGAGCTTGCCGGCCGCGATCAGCATCGCGAACAACAGGCCGAGCAGCAGCAGCGAAACGACTTGCGATCGGAACGCGAACGTGAGCGCGAACGCCGCGTAGAAGAACAGCTCGTACATCAGCGTCCAGCCCACCGTGAGGATTAGATCATGGCGGCCGTCGGGAAAACTGCTTTGCACGAACAGCAGCGACTGGAGCAGGATGCGACCGTTGAGGAGATGCAATCCCACCGGACGAAATCCCACCAGGAAGCAGGCCACGATCACCAACGTCGCGAGCCAGTAAAGCGGGACGATACGAAAGAAGCGCTCCGCCAGGAACTGGCCGGCATCGCGATCGAGCCGGCGATTGCTGTAGAACATCACGAAGCCGGAGATCACGAAGAAGATATCGACCCCGAATGCCGGAAAATTGACGTGGAGCGACTGGCCGAAGGCTGCATTCAAAGCGGGCTGGAGATGGAACAGAACCACCAGCAACGCTGCCACGGCACGCAAGAGCTGGAGATTTGCAACTTGTCTCGGATGCACGCGGCCTGCCCCTCAAGCGAGGCCACGCGATCAGCGAACCCCTCAGCTAGGGCTGCTAGCCCGGTTTCGCTACAATGATGTTGCGGCGGATTCATAAGCCTGTCGCATTTGCCAACCTAAGAGTTCGGCATGGCTCGCATCGCGATCGTCGAATCCTATCCTTATGAGGCCGTCTGGGGCGGCGACGCCGTCTATCTCGACCGGATCCGCACTTATCTCACCGATCAGGGCCATTCGGTGCTCTCTTACGTCACCGATATCACACGCGGGCGGACGAACCCGTTGCTGCGGCTGCGCAGCAAGGCCGGCGCGCGCAATGACTGGATCGTCCGCAAGGCGATCGCCCAGGGTGGAGGACGCTTCCTGGCCTATGACACGCGCTTGCTGAGACGCGCGCTCACGCGCGTGCCGGGCCGCCGGGCGCCGCAGGAATTCGGCGTCGGCCCGAGCGAACAGGCGTGGCTCATCGCGCAGCTCGAAAAAGCTCCACCGGATTTGATCCTGCTCGCGTTCGGCGCCTGCGGCTTTGCGTCAGCCGTTGCGCACGTCGCCCCCGTGCTTGCGGCCAAGGGCTTCTTCAGCGACCGGCGGATCAGGCTGGGGGAACCGCCCCCTGCCCCACCCGTTCCCGATCCCGAGACGCTGCGCCAGCTGCAGCACGCCGATTGCGCCACCTTCAACAATCTGCAGGACCTTCAGCATTATCGCGACCTGACCGGCGCAACGAACGGCGCCTTGCTCGGCATGAGCTTCCGCCCCAAGGCGCAGCCGCCAGCCGACGGCGCGCCCATCATCCTGTTCGTGGGCGTGCGCACCAAGCCCAATATCGAATCGATGCAATGGTTCATCGACGGCATCTGGCCGCTGGTGCGGAAAGCGGTCCCGTCGGCATCGCTTCGGCTGGTCGGAACGATCGGCGCGGCCTTCGCGCATCGTAGCGCGGAGCGGATCGAGATCGTCGGGTTCGCGGACGATCTCGACGCCGAATATCGTCGCGCGCAAATCGTGATCGCGCCCCTCGTTTCCGGGAGCAGCGGGGTCAAGACCAAGGTCGCCGAAGCGTTGTCCTATGGGCGGCCGCTGGTCACGACCTCGCTTGGCGTCGATCCCGTCCAACCCGATCAGTTCGCCGACGCGGTCGACGTCGCCGACGATCCCGAACTTTATGCCGCGGCGCTCGTAAATCTGCTCACGCACGAAAGCTTGCGACGAACGCGAGAAGCGCAGGCGAAGATCCAGTTCGAGCGTCACTTCTCGGAAGCGGCCGCCTATGCCGCGCTCGACGTGATGCTAAGCCGCGCCGACGGAGGGATCGGCAAGGCCGCATGAGGCCGCGCCGCTTCCTGCTGATGTCCCGGATCGGGCCGGAAAGTCTTCACCCGCAATGGCTCGCGCCCGCGGCGGAGCGCGATTTCGATCTACTGCTCTCAGCCTATAGCAGCGATGTCGCCGCGCCCGAAAATCAACCGGGTGTCCTCTTCGAATATCGGCAGGGGCGCAAAGTCGCAGGCTATGGCGAGATCATCCGCGACCATCGCGAGCTGATCGCGCGCTACGACTATGTCGCGCTGTTCGACGACGATCTCGCCATCGACGCGCGCGGACTCAACCGCCTGTTCCGCATCATCGCGGACCACCGTCTCAAGATCGCGCAGCCCGCGCTCGATCATGCCAGCTTCTTCACTTATGGCTGCCTGCTTCGGCACAAAGCCTTCCTGCTGCGCTACACCACTTATGTCGAGATGATGTGCCCGGTGTTCCGCAGCGATATTCTGCTGATGCTGGAGCCCCTGTTCCAGCTGGGCTTCGAAAGCGGGATCGATCTCATCTGGTCCGGCCTGGTGCACGATGATGCGCGGGATTTCGCAGTGATCGACGCTTGTCCGGTGCGGCACACAAGGCGCGTAGGCACCCTCAAGGCTTCCAACGGCTTCGGCGCGGGCAAGCCTTATGAGCATGATATTCATGCCATCCTCGACCGTTTCAAAGCGCCATGGCTGCCCTGCCTGCCCTATGCCGCGATCCGGCGGAGTGGGCGCTACACGCAAAGCCGGCTCGTGATGATGGCGGCGGCGGCAACTTTACTGTTCGCAATCCCCCGCCACATTCCAATCAAGTGGCGGCTGCGCAATATCGCGGTTTATTGGAACCACCTGCTGCGCCGCTCCCCGACAAACGCCAGAATCGCCTGGCCCCCAGGGTTGGCGACCGGGCGATGACGCTGTCGTGAATTGTTGAGCAGGGGCGAGCGATCAACCGACCTCTTCTTGGCCCGAAAAGCAAAACGATTGCCATATCGCACATTGACTCACATCAATGCTTATGTATCATTGGCAATAGCCGAATTATTACAATATGATTACAATCATGTTATTGTTACAGGGGTGTTTATGGATATCGAGCAGAAGCGTCCTTACAGTCCTCCCCGCCTCGTCAAAGCGGGATCGTTCGAAGAGCTTACGCGCGCCGAGAATAGTTTCGAAAATCTCGTAATCTTCGGACTCACCGGCAGCTCCGCGAATCTCGACGCGGTTTCCTGACCTGTACCATGGAAGCTTATCCGGAAAGCGTGACGCTCTCGATCAGCGATGACGTAGTGGCATGCGATCTGGACGACAGCGTCGCCGTTCTCAATCAGGCCACCGGCACGTTCTACACGCTCGAAGATGTCGGCAAGTTCGTCTGGCAAAAGCTGGCGGAGCCAATCACCATCGCCGGCCTGACCGATGCAGTGATCTCGGCCTATGACTGCGATCGCGCGATAGCCGCCGTTGATATCCAGGCGCTGGTGGAAGATCTTCAAAGCGCGCAGCTCATAGAAATCCGCTGATGGCGGACGCAAGGAAGACGATGCGCTCATGGCGCGACATGCGTCTCCTCCTGCTTTGCTGGAGCGGATTGATTGTCGCCCGGCTGGCGCTGCTGTTGATCAGCTATCGGCGGCTCGCCCCGCTGTTCAGCCATGCCGCAAAGGTGCCGCCGCCGCCGCTCGTGCGCCGCATCGAAGCCGCGCTGATCACCGCATCGCGGTTTGTGCCGGCATCGACTTGCCTCGTGCAGGCATGCGCGATGCGGGGGCTGCTCGCGCTCAATGGCTATGGCGTGACGATGCGGGTTGGGGTGCGGACTGCGCCCGACGGCAAGCTGGCGGCGCACGCCTGGCTGCTTTCGGGTGAGCAGGTGATCTTGGGCGGACACGCGTCCGATTTCAGCGCCTATCGCGCGCTGGCGGATTTCTCCTGAGTTGAAGCAGAGGGATTTTTCCGGGAGCGCGCACCATTATCGCGCTTATGGACTCGCGATCGGCTCTGCGCTCGCACTGCCTGAACTCGCGTCGAGCCCCACTCTCAACTGCGACGTGACCATCGATTATGGCGCGATCGAAGGGCCGTTGCCCGAGAATGGGCTGCCGCGGCTGATCCGCTTCGATGAGGCCGGCCTTTATTTCGCATGGCCGTTCATTGGCCGCTTTCATGTCGCCACGACCGGCAGGATCATCGTCGATCCTTTGACGGACAATTCGCAGCATGTGCGGCTCGCGCTGCTCGGTCCGGTGCTTGCGGGCTATCTGCATCTGCGCGGCACACCGCTGCTACATGGCAGCGCCGTTCGGATCGGCGATCGCGCGCTGCTGTTCGTGGGACGCAAGGGCGCCGGCAAATCGACGGCGGCGGCGGCATTTGCCGCGGCGGGATGCGAGGTGCTGAGCGATGATGTCATCGCACTGGAGCAGGATAGAGAACCCATCACGATAGTGCCGGGTTTCGCCGGCCTCAAGCTTGCGGAAGCCGCACGCGACGAACTGCTGCCGCGCGCTACCGTGATCGGCATGGACGAACCGGGTGCCGCCAAGCGCATGGTGCGGCAGGAAGCAAGCAGCGCCACGCCCGTGCCGATTGGCGCGGTGTTTTTCCTGAACGGGCGCGGCCGGGCGCTCGGCAAGCGCCGGATGACGCCCGCCGAGACGATGCGGCACTTGCTGAGCCACAGCTATGCGCTCAAGTTCGGAGACAAGGCTCTCACCGGAAGCAGCGGCGCACGGCATTTCCAAACATGCGCGGCGCTGGCGCGCCATATTCCTGCCTGGGATCTAAGCCTGCCCGACGCGCTTGAGCGCCTGCCGCGCTTCGCCTCATCGCTTCTCGAGGAACATAGCCTAGTAACAAGCGCTTAGGCTTCTGTTCATCCGTAAGAGTGCAGTATTGCGGATTAGGAGCGAACGCATCATAGTGGCGTTCGCGAACGTAGGCGCTGAAGGACATGGGCAGCGATCAAGAAAATCCCAGCGCGTCTTCGCCATCGCCGATCGAAAATAAAGCTTTGTTAAGATCGGCAGATGCAAAAGGTGGAGAGGATGAAGATCAGATGATGCAAGCCGCATTACCATCTATGCCCCACGGCCCGGTCGAGACCACCCAGAGCCCAATTTCCGTACGCGGCTGGCTGATGGCAATTGCCGTCGGTCTGCTGTTATGGGCGCTCATCTTCCGCCTGATCGGCTGAGGCCGGTTCAGTAAGCTCCACGCGCGCCAAGCACAACCGGCACCGAGCGCATGATGATGCTGAAGTTATAAGCGAGCGAGCGGTTGCGCACATAGTGGCGGTCCAGCGTCACGCGCTTTTCATAGGTCGTATGATTGCGACCGCTAACTTGCCACAGCCCGGTCAGGCCCGGCCGCACTGAGCAATAGTCGGCGAAGTAAGTGCCGTAGCGCCAGATTTCGTCCTCAACGATAGGGCGCGGACCGACCACGCTCATATGCCCCAGCA
>CBFRWL010000036.1:0-13308 GCA_965727025.1 uncultured Sphingomonas sp. | reverse complement strand
GGATGCGTGCTCTTTTCGACCACTTCGGGATATCCGGTCAGGACGCCGATGATTTCGCGCATGACGACGGCGCGGTCCTCGCCCAGCGCTCCGTTGGCGACATTGGTTTCAAGCCGTTCGAGGTGCAGCGCATAGGCTTTCTGACCGCAATAGGTCAGTTGCGGGCGGGGAGGGGGTGTGAAGCCTTCCGTCATCATCGCCCGCGCTTTTTCAAGCGCCGCCGGCAGGAGGGCAGCGCGATTCTCAACGACCTGGGTGCCGGGGCGGAGCAATCCCATCGCCTCGACCTCCGCAGCCGACGACGCGATTTCGCCGGCCTGGAGTGCGGCCAGCGCCTGCGCGAGTCCTTCTTCCGGTCCATGCCGTTCCACCAGTCGCAGCAGCAGTTGGGTGCAGCCGCCCCAGGCCGGGATCAGGCCGACCTTGATTTCGGGTAAGCCCGCTCGCAGCCCCGCATGGGCGACGACGGCGTGCGAATGGAGCATCATTTCGCAGCCGCCGCCAAGTGCGAAGCCGTGTGCCGCGGCGACCACGGGGACGGGCACGGAAGCGAGCTTCTGGTAAAGGTCCTGGCCGTTCTTGAAATAGGTGGCCAGCGCGGCCCAATCTTCACGCGCAACCATGGCATGGTTGTAGGCGAGGTCTGCACCCGCCGAAAACGCTTTAGGATCGTCATTGCCGATGACGAGGGCGCCGAATGTCTTTCCAGCGTTCTCGATCGTGCCGGCAAGAAGATCGAGCGCGCCCACGTCGAGGGCATTCATCTTGGTGTGGACCTCGAAGCAAGCCACGCCCGATCCGAAATCCCAGAGCGAGGCGCTGCCGTTGCTGGCAATCGGCGCGGAGCTGACCCGCATGCTTTGCACAGTGCCGTCCGGCATGACCATTTGATCCTTCAATCTGAACGATCCGTCCGGCGCTGAACGGACCCGAGCTGGTCGGGACTTTGCCTGGCGGACACTTAGGCGGGCTGCTGCCCTCTGTATCCGCCAGTAATGAAGTTCCGAGTAGCCTGCACCTCTGCGAAGATCGGCTTCCAGTTTCAATGTCTCGCTGGATCGGCAGTCTATGTGCCACGTACGCGGTATATCCAGTCGTTCGGGATTTAAGAATGGCAACACGCGCGCGTCGGTGTTTATCAAACCCCCAAGCCCTATGCCGCGCCCCGTTGGCAAATGCCGCGCCGGCATGGGATTGCGTTGCCCTGAAACAAGGGACCCATCTTGGAGGAACGATGACCGCCTTTCTCGACAACTACGAAAAGCTCCTGTTCGATTTCCCTGCGCCGCGCGTGCTGCGGATCACCATGGGCGATCCCGAAAAGCTGACCCCGGTTTGCGCCAAGATGCATGCCGAACTCGTCACCATCTGGCGCGATATCGACGACAGCGAGGAAATATCGGCCGTAATCCTGAGCGGCGGCAAGAAGGCGTTCTCGGCTGGCGGCGACTTCGCCATCGTCGAGCGTTGCATGACTGACTATCACTTCCGGAACCAGGTCTGGAAGGAAACCCGCAACCTCGTTTACAACATCATCAACTGCTCCAAGCCGATCATCAGCGCGATGCGGGGCCCGGCTGTCGGCGCCGGGCTGGTCTGCGGCCTGCTCTCGGACATTTCGATCGCGTCGAAGACTGCGCGCATCATTGATGGGCACACCCGCCTCGGCGTCGCCGCCGGCGACCACTCGGTGATCATCTGGCCGCTGCTTTGTGGCATGGCCAAGGCCAAATACTATCTGCTGACCTGTGATTCGATCTCTGGCGAGGAAGCGGAGCGTATCGGCCTGGTCTCGCTTACGGTGGACGACGAGGAGCTTGACGCCAAGGCGCTGGAAGTGGCCACGCGCCTTTCGAACGGAGCGCCGAGCGCGATCCGCTGGACCAAGAACTCGCTCAACAACTGGTTCCGCATGGCCGGGCCGGCGTTCGATGCATCCGTGGCTTACGAGATGCTTGGGCTGACCGGGCCTGAAGTCCAGGAGGGCGTCGCCTCGCATCGCGAAAAGCGGGCACCGGTCTTCGACCAGACCTGCAAGATCTAGCGAACTGAAACTCACAAGGGAAGGTGTCCAACTATGACGGGCAGATTTGAAGGAAAGTCCATGGTCGTGACCGGTGCTGCTTCGGGCATTGGCAAGGCAATCGCGGTCATGGCGGGCGCGCAAGGTGCGAACGTGGTCGTCGCGGACATGAACGGCGAGGGCGGTCAGGCGACCGTCAGCGAAATCGTGGGCGCCGGCGGCAAGGCGGAATTCCACAAGGTGAATCTGACCGATCGCGACAGCATCAATGCCTTCGCAGCCAGCGTCCTGGCGAGCGTTGGCACAGTCGATATCCTGATCAACGGCGCTGGCTGGGACCTGATGGAGCGTTTCCTCGACAGCAAGCCGGAAACCTGGGACACGGTCATCGCCATCAACTATACCGGCCCGGTTCATCTCTGCCACCATTTCGCCCCCGGCATGGTGGAGAAGGGCAAGGGCAAGATCGTCAGCATCGCGAGTGACGCTGGACGCATCGGCAGCCCGAGCGAAGCGGTTTATTCGGGTGCCAAGGGCGGCATCATCTCTTTCACCAAGACGCTGGCCCGTGAACTCGCGCGCTATGGCGTCAACGTGAACTGCATTTCGCCCGGCCCGACCCGGACGGCGCTCTATTATGCGCAGTCCGAATCGGTGCAGCAGAACCTGGCCAAGGTCATCCCGATGCGCCGCGTCGGCGAGCCCGAGGAAGTCGCCATGGCGGTCCTGTTCTTCGCCAGCGGGGAATCCGACTACATCACCGGCCAGACGCTAAGCGTGAGCGGTGGCATGGCGATGGTCAACTAGCCCGATCCGAAAGGATCATGGGAAATGCCGAGCCCGTGTCAGGCGGGTTCGGCATCTTCGTGCTGGGACTGTTAGTACGAGTGCTTTACTTGCCATCACATATGTGATAGCCCACCAGAATTGATCGTCGAGCCGAGGCCGCAGCAGGCGGCGGGTTAACGACGGCTTATGCATGGTGGGAGATGGACGTTGGGACTCGAGCTCGCTGTCGGCCGCGCAACAGATGAAGTCACCCCTTTCGGGCAAGACGGCGGCGCAGTTTCGTCAGATGATGGCGCCGGAAGACCCGCCAAATGGGAGCCGCTGCCCGACAGTGTCGTAAAATCGACTGGCCGCACCATGCAGATTCTCGAGTTCTTCGATCATCACCAGGCCCCGGCAAACATCGCGCAGGTTGGCCGCGCGCTCGACTATCCGCAATCGAGCACATCGGAGATCATGCGCAGCCTGAACGTGCTCGGCTATCTGTCGTATAACAATGCCGATCGCACATTCGCTCCAACCAGCCGGGTACGGTTGCTTGGTTCATGGGTGATGGGTCAATTGCACGGTGAGGACCGGCTGTCTTCGCTGGTTCGCAAGGTCAATGCGGTTTCAGGACAGACCGCGTACCTTGCAGTCCGCAATAAGCTTGAATCTCAATATATTCAGGTAGCCCAAGCGACAACGTCGCTTCGGCTGCATCTTACCCCTGGGCAGCGACGCCCGCTGCTGAGGTCCACGAGCGGACGTGCCTTGTTGAAGGATGTGTGCGATTCCGAGATCAGCAAACTGGTTCGGCGGGTGAATGCAGAAAAGGCGCCTGATGAGAGCCTTATCCATCTCGACCAGCTGCTGGAAGATGTCAGCTTCGTCAGACAGAATGGATATCTGTACGTCGCCAGGAGCGAAATAAGCCCCGGCGCTGCGGTCATCGCCGTAAGCCTTCCGGACGAGATGTTCCCGGTTCCCACGGTCATCGGCGTGGGCGGCGCGGCCGAGATCATTGCACCGCAAAAGGACTCGCTCGTGAAATTCGTGGCCGACCTCATTCGTGATCACCTGCTTGAGAGCGCTCGGGAATCTGGCTGAGGGTAGTGGCCTTTTCGAGGCTCCGCAGGACACGCGAGGAACGCGACGCGTGCTGAGATGGAATTGCGGGCGGGCGAGGGAGGGGGCTCTCGGCGGCGGATTGCGCCGGTGCCGGCATCCATCTGCGTGACACATATGTGGTAATCCGCGCATGCCATGCGTAAAGGGCTGTCACGCGAACGGCGGGTCGCTAGTCTCGAACACTCGAAGGGCGGGGAGCGGAATTAACCCCAGGCTGGGCAAGTGCTGACTTACCCGACAGTTCGCTCCCCATCCATGGAAATCACGTCAAGTATTTTGCGGAAAGATTTGGTCTTTCGCAAAGCATTGGGCGGTAGTTCTACGGCGTTGAATTCTTGGGAGCCAGCGAATGCACAATCCGATGACCCTGGAGAACAAGACCATCGTCGTCACTGGCGCGGCCCAGGGGATCGGTCGCGCTATTGCCAATTCCATTCTTGGGCTGGGCGGACGGGTCGTTGCCATGGATCGCAATGCGGACGCGCTGGCCCAGTTCAGCAACGAGGCTGCGACGGAGCGACTTATCACAGCAGCCGGCGATGTGACTGACGGTGATTTCGTCAATGCAACGGTCGACAAGGCTGCCGATTGGGGCGGAAGCATCGCGGGGCTCGTCAACAATGCCGGCATTTCCCGTGCAGCGATGATCCACAAGATGGACATGGACACCTGGCAAGCTGTGATCGACGTCAACCTGACCGCGCCGTTCCGGCTGCTCCAGGCCGTGGGCCGGAAAATGCTCGCCCAGGCGGCTGCTGGGGAAAAGGCCCCTGGCTCCATCGTCAACATCTCGTCGGATGCAGGTCGCCGCGGAACCGTCGGCCAGATCAATTACGGTGCCGCAAAGTCGGGGATGACCGGTCTGACCATGTCGGCCGCGCGCGAGTGGGCGAGCAAGGGAATCCGGGTCAACGCGGTCGCGTTCGGGGTCATCGAGACGCCGATGACCGAGACCGTTCGCAGCGAAAAGTTTCGTGACACCTACCTCGCCCAGATCCCGATGGGCCGCTGGGGCTCGCCAGAAGAGGTGGCAACTCCGGTGTGCTTCCTGCTTTCGGACGCAGCCTCCTATATCACGGGACAGACCCTCTCGGTGAATGGCGGCTTCCACATCAGCACATGAACCAGGCGAGACCCTGTCCATGACGACCATTGACGCAATCCTACCCGACCAGGAATTCCTCGCGTTCCTGGCACAGGGAAAGTTCATGCTCCAGCAGAGCAGATCGAGCGGCAAGCCGTTCTTCTACCCGCGCGTCGCAGAGCCGGGCACGGGCAATACCGACCTTGAGTGGATCGAGGCTTCGGGCGGGGGAACTGTCTATGCCGCCACGATCGTCCGCGTGCGACCGCCGAATGCCGATTATGGCGTGGTGATCGTCGAACTGGACGAAGGCCCGCGGATGCTGAGCCGAGTCGAAGGGGTCGAACCGGCCGATGTCTTCATCGGCATGCGGTTGCAGGCGAAGATCGTACCGTTCGAAGACCAGCACGCCGTCGTGTTTGTCCCAGCCGCCGGCGAGAAGCCCGGGAAAGCTTCCTGATCATGACGATTGATCGTCGCACGCCAGCCGCCATTGTCGGCGCCGCCACCTTCGGAATTGGCGAGGCCTCCGGCTTCACTTCGATGGACCTCGCCGCGCGCGCTGCCCTCGCGGCGCTTGATGAAGCCGGTATCGGCCTCTCGGAGGTCGACGGCCTCTTCATCGGTCAGCCGAGCGATTTTCTCAGCGGTCTGACCTTTGCCGAATACCTGGGCATCCGGCCAAAGCTGACAAACAATAACCGCACCGGTGGATCGGCCTTCCTCACGCACATGAACGTCGCCGCGCTTGCGCTTGCTGCCGGCGAGATCGACGTGGCGCTGATCGCCTACGGCAGCAATCAGCGCACAGGTACTGGCGGGCTGGTCAGTGCGGCGGCGCCGAACATCTACGAAAAGCCCTACAGCCTGCGCCTGCCTGTGGGGGGCTATGCGCTTGCCGCAAGCCGCCACATGCATGAATTCGGGACGACGCGCGACCATCTGTACGCGGTGGTCAAATCAGCTCGCGATTGGGCAATGTTGAATCCGGAAGCCTTCTTGCGCAAACCTGTCACCCAAGAAGACTATTTCAATGCGCGGATGGTTTCCGATCCCCTTTCGGTGCTGGATTGCTGCCTGGTCACCGACGGGGCCGCTGCGGTGGTCATGGTCCGCAAGGACCGGGTCGAAAATCGCAAGGCGGCCTACCTGCTGGGCCTGGGCGAGGCGACCGACCACTACCAGATCGCGCAGATGCCCGACCTGACGACCTCTGCCGCAAAATTCAGCGGCCAGCGTGCTTTCGAGCAGGCGGGCATCACTCCGGCAGACGTCGACGTCGTCGAATTGTACGATGCGTTTTCGATCAACACGATCATGTTCCTTGAAGACCTTGGCTTCTGCAAGAAGGGGGAGGGCGGGGACTTTGTCGCCTCTGGAGTAATCGGTCCCGGCGGCAGCCTTCCGGTAAATACCAACGGCGGCGGTCTGGCCTGCGTTCACCCTGGCATGTACGGACTCTTCACCGTTGTCGAGGCCTATCGGCAACTGACCGGATCGGCTGGCGAGCGGCAGGTGAACGGCGCTGAAATCGCTGTGGCGCACGGCAATGGCGGCTTCCTCTCCAGTCAGGTGACAGCCGTGCTGGGCAGCACCGCAACCCGGTGAAGCCTTGCAATAACGGATTTGTAGTAACTACCATCGCTAGCCCAATTCGCGTTTCCTGCTGAAGTCACTGCACCTACACAGTCATGCAATCCTTCTCGTAAATGGAGGGGACAAGGAGCATACTGATGTCGGTGCTGTCTGGTATCAAAGTTCTGGACATGACTCGGGTTATTGCGGGGCCGACGGCGACGCAGTGCCTCGGAGACTTCGGTGCTGATGTCATCAAGGTCGAGCGCCCCGGCGAGGGTGACGACGTCCGTCATGTCGGTCCGCCCTGGCTGATCGACTATAACGGCGAGGAAACGCGGGAATCGACATATTTCCAGGCGGCGAACCGCAACAAGCGGTCGATTGCGGTTAACTTCCAGACCGAGGAAGGCGCCGCTTTGCTTCGCGAACTTGCCGGAAAAGCCGACATCTTCGTGGAGAATTTTCGGCCCAATACGCTGGCGAAATATGGCCTCGATTACCAGTCGTTGAAACAGTCTAATCCTGGATTGATCTATTGCTCGATCAGCGGCTTCGGCCAGACCGGACCCTATTCGACACGCAGCGGATACGACTTCCTCATGCAGGCTATGTCTGGACTGATGAGTGTGACCGGGGAGCCTGACGGCCCGCCGATGCGGGTGGGTGTTCCGATCGCCGATATCCTTGCGGGCAAGGACGCAGTGATCGGAATCCTGCTGGCGTTGCGCTACCGCGACCAGACGGGGCAAGGGCAGTGCATCGATATCTCGCTGTTCGAATCCCAGGTGGCAGCAATGGCGAACACCTTCACCGCCTGGTTCAACGGCCGGTTCGAAATGCCGCGTACTGCCAACGATCACCCGAGCGCCTCGCCCTATGGGGTCTATCGGACGTCGGACGGTTACCTGCTCATCGCCACCTTCAACAACCGCGAGTTCGCTCGACTGGCAACGGCCGTGGGCCGGCCCGACTGGATGCAAAACCCCCACTACAATAGCATGGGTGCGCGGGTCGCGCATCGCCGCGAGCTTGCCTCGGCGCTGACTGAAATCCTGGTCAAGAACACCCGTGAGTACTGGATCAACCTGCTCAACCCTGCCGGGGTTTCATGTGGTCCCATCAATCGGATGGCCGATCTCGAACGGGATCCGCATTTCATCGCGCGCGGAATCGAGGTGAAGCTGCCGCATGCGCTGTCAGGCGAGATCGCGGTCGCTGCCAGCCCCATCAGATGTTCGGAATCGGCCGCGGAATATCGGCTGGGACCACCGGTGATCGGCCAGCACACAGCAGAAGTCCTGCACGAAGTGCTTGGCATGGACGAGAGTGCGGTCAAGCGGCTCGCCGAGAATGGCGTGCTATGAGCGTGACCGAGGGCGTCACAATGCTTCCGCCTGCGGCGTTGAAGCTTCGCCGGGAGGTACGGGAATTCCTGGCCGGCTATGCGCAGGACTGGACGACTTTCGACCGGGCTCATTCGTGGGCGGGCGTCGATCGGGAATTCAGCCGCGCGGTCGGCAAGCGGGGCTGGATCGGAATGACCTGGCCCGCGCCCTGGGGTGCCGGCCGAAGTGCGTTGGAGCGCTTCGTCCTGCAGGAAGAAATGCTTGCGGCGGGCGCGCCGGTAGGGCTCCATTGGGTCGCCGATCGCCAAAGCGGCCCGCTCATTCTGAAAGTGGGCACGCCCGAGCAGCAGCAGCGTTATCTGCCCGGCATCGCCAGCGGCGACATCTCGTTCTGCATCGGCATGAGCGAACCCAACGCCGGTTCGGACCTGGCCTCGCTCGAATCCCGCGCTGATCGTGATACCGGAGGCTGGCGTCTGAACGGCACCAAGCTGTGGACCACCAACGCTCAGTATTGCCAAGTAATGATCGGCCTGTTCCGCACTCAGGGTCCGGCGCGTGAAATGCGCCAGGGCGGGTTGACCCAGTTTCTGATCGAATTGGACAGCCCGGGCATCGAGGTGAGGCCAATCGCCGATCTCAATGGCGAATCCCACTTCAACGAAGTCGTGTTCAACGACGTCTTCGTACCCGACGAGCGCGTGCTTGGCACCGAGGGACAGGGCTGGGCGCAGGTGACGTCGGAGCTGGCGCTTGAGCGCAGCGGATCGGAGCGGTTCCTCAGCGCATTCCCGCTGGTGGCGGCAGCGGCTGCGAAGTTCGCGGAGATGCCGGAGGCCAGAATTGAAAGCGCGGATCTGGCGACGCTGGGCGCGCTGATCGCGGAAACGGCGGTGCTACGCTCGTTGTCGTTGATGGTTGCGGGCAAGCTCGAGCGCGACGAGGATCCGTCTTATCTGGCGGTCATTACCAAGGATCTCGGCGCCGAGCTCGAGCAGCGCACCGCGCCCGCGGTGAGGAGCCTGTTTGACATGCCGGCGGCGGACTTGCGGAAGGCTATCGAACATACGACCCGGGCAGCTCCGACCTTCTCGCTGCGCGGAGGCGCGCGCGAGATCCTGCGCGGCATCACTGCCCGCTCTTTGGGAGTGCGGTGACGATGTCGATTTCCGATATCCTCCTCGAGCAGGTCGTCCGCCTCCATGCGGACCGGCAGAACCGGCGGCGCGATGAAACCGAGGAATGCGATCCGGTGCTGTGGGCCAAGGCCGAGGAACTGGGCCTGCCACTGGCGATGTGCCCGGAAGCCGCGGGTGGCTTCGAACTGAAATGGTCCGAGCTATTCGACGTACTCGCCCATTCGGCGTCATGTGGTGAACCTGCCCCGCTGGGCGATACGCTGGTTGCCAATGCCCTGCTCTGCGCGGCAGGCCAGGCGCCTGCCCAGGGGCCGGTGTTCCTGAGCTTGCCTTCGGGATTTGCGGGACGCGAGCCGGGGCTCGACCTCCCGGCCGATGCCCGTGTCCTCACTTCCAACGGCGCGGCGATTGCCCTTGCTTCTCCGGCTGGCGACGCTGACCGTGCAATCGCCGCGAGGCCGCCGCAAGAGGATCAGCTGATCCTTGCCGGAGCCTTGCTGCGCGTTGTGCAGATCGCAGGAGCGTTGCAGGGCGCGCTCGATCTTTCGGTCCGCTACGCGCAGGAACGCAGCCAGTTCGGCCGGCCGCTTTCGAAGTTCCAGGCGGTGCAGCACATGCTCGCCCAACTCGCCGGTGAAGCGGTGGCGACTGCGGCTGCAGCGCGGATGGCCTGCGCCAGAATGGACGACGGGGACGGCTCGTTGGCTGTGGCCGTCGCCAAGTTGCGGGCGGGCCGTGCGGTGGAGAAGGGCGCGATGTTGGCGCATCAGATCCACGGGGCGATCGGGGTCACCCTAGAATACCCGCTGGCCCGCCTCAGCCGCAACATGTGGCGTTGGAGCGAGGATTTCGGCGGCCAGCGCCACTGGGCAGTGGCTGTCGGTCGCGCTGGACTGGCACGAGGCGCCTGGGAAACGGTCATCGCCGCCAGCGACCCGATCGGAGCCAGTGACAATGGGTGATGGCCCGCTTGATCGCGAGACTGGCGCGGCATCCGGGCAGCGCATGCCAGAATTCTGAAAGCGGTGAGATGTCATGAAGGATTACGATGCATTGATGAGCATGAGGCCGGTGGTGATGGAGCAATCCTACACCAGCCTCGACAGCTGCCTTTATGCACTGAGCGTGGGCTGCGGCATGGATCTGGCCGATGACTGGATGCGCCGCTATCTGGGGCCGCTGCCGCCTGCGCTGACCTTGCCCGCCCTCGCGACGGTGCTGGCAGCGCCGCGTGTCCATGCCCTGGGGCTGGGCCTGACACTGTCCGGCATCTTACACGGCAGCCAGGGCCTCGTGGTCCATGCACCGCTGCCGACGGAAGGCAAGGTGCGCAGCCAATCGAGGGTGGAGAGCGTTTTCGACAGGGGTGAGGGGCGTGGCTGCCTGCTCAACATGACCCGCGAACTCCATGACGCGCAGTCGGGGACGCACTATGCCTCGCTGTCGATGACTGTCATTTGCCGGTCGGACCAGGTTGCCGGCGCGCCGCCGGCCGAAAAGCCCGCCGCCAAGCCCGTTCCCGACCGCGCGCCCGACCTCGTCGTCGAAGTGCCGACTTCGCCGCAGGCAGCTCAGCTGTTCGCACTGACGGGCGACCAGAACCCACTGCACACGGTTCCTGACGTCGCGACCAAGGCAGGCTTTCCGAGACCGATCCTGCACGGCATGGCAACTTACGGCATTTGCGCCGCCTTTGCGGAAAAGGCGCTATGCGAGGCACCGGGAACTTCCGCTACCCGCAGGCTCGGGGCAATTTCCGGCAGGTTTAGCGCGCCGGTCTTCCCCGGCGAGACCTTGGAACTGGCGCTTTGGAACGAAGCATCGGGCGCGCGCATCGAAGCCCGCATCCCCGATCGTGGCGTGCTAGTCTTTGCCGAAGGCCAGATAGCGATCGAGAAGGCATTCTAAGCGTGGACCTGAACCTCTCTCCCGCTGACATCGCGTTCCGCGACATGATCCGCGCTGAAATTCCGTCGATGGTGCCCGATGACATCAAGGAGCGCGTTGAGAACCTCCAGCATCTAAGGAAAGAGGACTACCTGCGCTGGCAGGCGATCCTTGACGAGCGCGGTTGGGCCACACCCGCCTGGCCAACCGAGTTCGGCGGCCCCGGCTGGTCCCCGATGCAGCGCGTCCTATTCGAGGAAGCGTGCTTCATGGCCGGCGCGCCGCGCCAGATTCCGCATATCAACATGATCGGCGCGGTCCTCCAGACCTTCGGTACCGACGAGCAGAAGCGCCGCTACCTTCCCGGCATTCCCACCCTGCGAGACTGGTGGTGCCAGGGCTATTCCGAGCCGGGGTCCGGGTCCGACCTGGCTTCGCTGCGCACCAAGGCGGTGCGCGATGGAGATCGGTACATCATCAACGGCCAGAAGATCTGGACGACCTGGGCGCACTGGTCAAACCACATGTTCTGCCTGGTGCGCACCTCCGACAGCGGCCGCCCGCAGGAAGGGATTACCTTCCTGCTCCTTGAGATGGACACTCCCGGCATCACTGTCCGCCCGATCCATTCGCTCGACGGTGTGCACGACGTCAACGAGGTGTTCTTCGAGGATGTAGCGGTTCCGATCGAGAATGTCGTGCTTGGAGAGAACCAGGGCTGGACCGTCGCCAAATTTCTGCTGAATACCGAGCGGACGGAAATCGCAGGAGTCGGTCAGTCAAAGCGGCTTCTTCAGTTCGCGCAGCGGCTGGCCGAGCGTCTCTCCGAAAGCGGCGTTTCGTCAGTTCGGCTCGACGCATTTCGCTCGCAGATCGCCCGCATCAAGATCGATCTCAGGGCGCACGAGTGGACGCTCATGCGGGTGATTGCAGCCGCGCCTGGTGACCCCACTGCACCTTCCGCATCCATCCTCAAGCTCTGCGGCACGGACCTGCTGGAGCGTCTATCCACGCTGCTCATGGATATGGGTGGACCGGTCGGCATCACTTACGATGAGGACGTGCGGAATGGCCGCGCTGGGGGCACGCCGCCCTACGGCCACATGCTGAACGGTACCAGCGCCACCTATCTTGAATTTCGCAAATCGGGGCTGGTCGGCGGCACCACGGAAATTCAGAAAAATCTGATCTATCGTGAGACGGTCAGCCGGTGGGGTGCACAATGAAATTCGACCTCTCCGACGATCAGCGCGCCCTCGTCGAGACGGTAGGGAAATTCGCGCGGAGCGCCGCAGCCAGGCGACTGGTCACCAAACCGGCTGAGGTCGCTACGAGGGCCGTTATCGCACGTTGGGAGCAGATGGCAGAACTTGGCCTTGCTGGCCTCGTCATTGCTGAGGCCAACGGTGGCATCGAGCTGGGCGCGGTCGAGGCGGTGCTGGTCAGCGAGGCGCTCGGCCACTCACTGGCGCAGGAACCTTTCGTGACGGCGGCCGTCGTGGCACCGATGCTGCTGCGGCTTAGCGCTTCCGATGCCTTGCGTGCAAAATATCTTCCGGCAATGAGTGATGGAAGCGTAAGGATCGCGCTCGCATGCGACGAGTCCGTGCATGACTTCAACCTGGAGTCGATCGGGACCCGCGTCGAGGATCGGAATGGTCTGCCGGTGGCGACGGGCGCCAAGGAAATTATAGTCGACGGAGCGATGGCAACGCACTTTGCCGTGACCGCCCGGTCGGACAAGGATGGCCTGAACGTTTTTTTGGTGTCTGCCGATCAACCCGGCGTGACAGTGACTCCTCTGCGCAGTCTGGATGGCGGTTGGCTGGCGCAGGTCGTGCTGGAAGGAGCCGCGGTCGAAGGCCCGCTTTTCGCATCGCAGTCGGGACTTGCCAGCCTCGAATGCGCGGTGGACCACGGTACGGTCGCGATCTGCGGCGAGGCACTGGGCTTAATGGACCGTATGTTGGCGCTGACTGCCGGCTACCTCCAGACCCGCCACCAGTTCGGCAAGGCGATTGGCACTTTCCAGTCGCTTCAGCACCGCTTCGCTGAAATGGTGATTGCCACAGAGCAGGCACGCTCGGGGACGCTGATGGCTGCTGCGGCCTTGGCGAACGCCGATCCAGACGCGCGCAAGGCCGATGTTTCGGCTGCAAAATCGCTCGTCTGCCGGCATGGGCGAGCCGTGCTTGAGGGCGCTATCCAGCTGCACGGCGGCATCGGTATCACCGACGAATACGAGCTGAGCCGCTATGTGCGCCGGATGATCGAAATCGAAAAGACGTGGGGAGACGAGCTCTATCACGAAGCCAGGTTCGCGAGGCTGACGGGATCTCGCTGACAACCGGT
>CBFRWL010000035.1:0-13722 GCA_965727025.1 uncultured Sphingomonas sp. | reverse complement strand
CCGGCCATGCCGCAAAAAGATCAGGCCCGCTAAAATGGCGCGCCTCGATCGAGACGCGCCATAAGCGACCCATCAGTCGAGCCGCGAGATCGAGGCAGTCACTGTTTGAAGGTCAGCATCCGTTACGGCGGTTCTGCGCGGCGTCGTGCTTCTTATCGAGATGCTTCCCGAGCAACGCGCCACCGGCGCCGCCGGCTACCGTGCCGAGCAGCCCGCCACCGAGCGCATTGCCGATCACGGCGCCACCTACGCCGCCCGCGATGGCGCCCGTGGTTCCGCTGCTGCGCTTGCAACGATAGCGATAATGACCGCCCTTGCCGTGCCAAACATGATGGCTGTCATAATAGCCGCTTCGCGCTGAAGCAGGCGCCGGAACCATCGTTGGCATGATCAGGGCCGCGACCAGAGTGGTCATCGCAAGTTTCTTTTTCATCTCATCCTCCTTCGAGACCGGATGTGTAACGAGATAACCGGCTTCCGGTTTCACATGTCGCATCCGGCATAACCAACTGTTGACGAGGATCAGTTTGCACCCGCCGAAATGAACGGAGCCTTTCGGCAGTTGCCCGATGGATCCGACTCAGCCTGCGGTCCAGATGGCCAGCGCCTCGCGGGCCCTGCTGGTATAAGCAAGTTTACGGTCTGCCTTGCGCAATCGCTCGCTCACTGGGGGAAACAGGCCGAAATTCACGTTCATCGGCTGATAGGTCTCGGCTTCGGCGTTGCCGGTGATGTGCCCGAGCAGCGCCCCCAGCGCAGTCTCGGGCGGGGGCGGGGAACGCGGTTCGCCGTGCAGCTCGGCGGCGAGGAAGCGGCCCGCGAGCAATCCGATGGCGGCGGACTCCACATAACCTTCGCAGCCGGTGATTTGCCCCGCGAAACGGATGTGCGGTGCGCTCTTGAGCCTGAGCGTAGCATCAAGCAACTCCGGTGCCCGGATGAAGGCGTTGCGGTGCAGGCCACCAAGCCGCGCGAACTCAGCCTGTTCAAGCCCTGGTATGGTACGAAAGAGGCGCACCTGCTCGCCATGCTTGAGCTTTGTCTGAAAGCCGACAATATTCCATAATGTGCCCTGGCGATTGTCCTGCCGCAGCTGCACGACGGCATAAGGCCAGCGACCGGTGCGCGGATCGTCCAACCCGACGGGTTTCATCGGGCCGTGACGGAGCGTGTCGACACCGCGCTCTGCCATCACTTCGATCGGCATGCAGCCGTCGAAATAAGGCGTGTTCTTCTCCCACTCCTTGAATTCGGACTTCTCGCCGGCGAGCAGAGCTTCGTGAAAGGCGAGATACTGGGCCTTATCCAGCGGGCAATTGATATAGTCCTTGCCGTCGCCCTTGTTCCAGCGCGACTGGAACCACGCGATGTTGAAGTCGATGCTGTCGCGATGGACGATGGGCGCGATCGCGTCGAAGAAAGCCAGATGCTCGCTGCCGGTGAACTCGGCTATCGAAGCGGCGAGCCCCTCGGCCGTAAGCGGCCCCGTCGCGACGATGGTAGCACCGCTGGCGGGCAGAGTATCGACCCGCTTTCGCACGAGCTCGATCAGCGGGTGGGCTGAAATCGCTGCAGTAATGGCCGCAGCAAATCCCTCGCGATCGACGGCAAGCGCCGATCCTGCCGGCACGCGGTGCACATCGGCTTCGCGCAGAATGAGCGATCCCAGCGTTCGCATCTCGGCGTGAAGCAAACCTACCGCGTTGCTCGCAGCATCGTCGGACCGGAAGCTGTTGGAGCATACCAGTTCCGCAAGCTGGTCGGTCTGGTGCGCTGGCGTCATTTCGCCGCCGCCGCGCATCTCGAACAGCCGCACCGGCACGCCCGCCTGCGCGAGCTGCCATGCGGCCTCCGATCCTGCCAGCCCGCCGCCGATAATCGTCACTGGTTCGGTCATGACGCGGCAGATAGGGCAAGGACGATCGTGAGGCCAACTGCAAATCGCGGCTCATATTTGCGCATGTTCTTTTAACCAACCTCATGTACAACATGCACTTATGGGCAAGGTGATCGATTTTGAGAGCCGCGGCATCGCCTCGTTGCGCAAGCGAGTGGCCGAGGTTGAGGAGGCCAATCAGGACCTCATCGCCTTCGCGCGCGGGCATTCCGGAGCGGTCGCCTCGATCCACGCGGCGGTGCTGGCTGCGGTCGATGCCGAGGGGCTGGATCATCTGATCCACATCGTTACCCAATTGTGGCCTGACCTGCTCAAGCTTGACGCCGTCTCGATCGCGCTGATCGCCGACGATCGCGGCTTGCGGGCCGATCTTTCCGGCATGCAGTTCGTGGATGCGCGGCTGATCGAAAGGTCGATAGCCGATATTGACGGCGTCGTTCTTCGCGGATGCGAGCGAGGGCACCCGCTGTTCGGACCCGCTGCCGATCTGATCCGCGCCGAGGCGCTGATCCGGCTGGATAATCCGGCGCCTTTGCCGTCCGGGCTGCTGGCGCTCGGCCAACGCCAGCCGCAGGGTTTTGAAACGCGTCACGGATCGGAGCTTCTGGTCTTTCTCGGCGCGATGCTTTCGCGCATGATGGGGCGGTGGCTGCTGAGCTAGATCCCCCTGCGTACCTTCCAGAGCACCCGGCAAGCCGTATTGCGGCTGAATGGGCGCAGCATCTTCGACGTGATCGGCGCCGATCCGAGCATACCATCCGCGCCTATGTCGCTACCGCGCATCGTCTTGTCGGCTTTTTGGGCTACCACCGCGCTGCGCTCATAGGCGGGAACGAGTTGGGTTCCGTCGGAACTGCCGAACTTCGCGCCTATCTCGCCGAACGTCGCAAAGGCGGCCTGGGCAATGCTTCGGCGGCTCGCGAACTTTCTGCTGTGCGGGCATTCCTCTCCTATGCGCTTGCGCAGGGCGAAGGCGGGAGCATTCCCCCCATCAAGGGCCCGAGGGTAAAGCGCGGGGTTCCGCGGCCCATCGCTCCTGCCGATGCTCTCGCTGTGGCGCAAGATGCCGCCGAAGCTCGCGACCTGCCCTGGGTGGCGGCGCGCGATCTCGCGATCCTCCTGCTGCTCTACGGCGCGGGCTTACGCGTTGGCGAAGCCGTTGCGCTGACGGGTGCGATCCTGCCGATCGGGGCGGCGATCAGCGTCACGGGAAAGCGGGGCAAGACGCGGATCGTGCCGATCATTGCACCGGTGGCGCAGGCGATCGCGGATTATGTGAAGCTCTGCCCATGGCCGGCGGCGCGTGACTTGCCCTTGTTTCGCGGAGAGCGGGGCGGCCCGCTCTCGGCCGACCTCGTCCGCCGCGCCGTCCGCGGAGCTCGCACGCGCCTTGGCCTGAGCGGTCGGACCACGCCGCATGCGCTGAGGCATAGCTTCGCTACCCATTTGCTGGGGAGGGGCGCCGACTTGCGTTCGCTGCAGGAATTGCTCGGCCATGCGAGCCTGTCCTCAACGCAAATCTATACGGCCGTCGACGCTGCACATTTGCTGGACGTTTACCGTTCCGCGCACCCCCGATCGGGAGGGTAAGCCCGAAGAATTCTGCCAAAGTTCCAGAAGTTTACAGCTCCGAAACCCTTTGCTGTCAATGGCTTGGGAAGCTGGGAGAGAATGTTGCGTTCCATTGGCAGGAATTTCCGTGTCTTGGTGCCGGTTGCAGCGCTGCTGAGCCTGTTCGTGCTCGTGCAGATCTTCAGCCTGATTCATACTGCGCGCGAAGCCAACGCCATTGATGCCGAGCGGACCGGCCTCGCGCTTCGCGCCGCCATGCGCAGCCATGTGCAGAGGATCGCCGGTGTTGCCAGCGATAACGCTTATTGGGACGATGCGGCGGCGGCGGTATATCGGCCAGTCCCGGATTTGAATTTCCTGCGGCGGGCATGGGGCGATTCAACCGGAGACGGCACCAATTATGACGGGGCCTATGTCATCGATCCTCAAGGCCATGTGCTGATCGGCATGCGCGACGGCCGGCCCGATACCAAGCCGCTTGCCCGCAGCCTTGCTGACGCGATCGATATCCTGTCGAAGCGACCGCGGCACCATGGCGGCGGAGTGGGGGACATCCTTGCGCTTCCTGGCGAGCTGGCCCTGATCGGCGTAGCCGACATCGTGCCCACCTCCAAAAATTCTGCGCTCAAGCCTCCGCCTTCTAGCCAGCGCGATCGTCTCGTCTTCATCGATCGGCTCGATCGCGCGCTGCTTGCCGAGACGAGCAAGAGCCTGATGATCAGCCATTTGCGCGTCGTGCCAAATGCAGAAGGTGATATCTCAATCCCGGTTAGCGACGTCCATGGCCGCGTGGTGGCTTATCTTCGCTGGGATTTGCAGAGCCCCGGCATGACTGCGCTCAAGCGGGCTTTGCCGCCGATCTTCGTGGCGATGATCGTGGCGATCGTGCTGACCATGCTGATCACGCGGCAGGGTGCGCGCTCGATCGATGAATTGTCCCGATTGGCCCTGATCGACAGCCTCAGCGAGCTACCAAATCGTCGCGCGCTGCGCGCAGAGCTGAAGCGGCGGCGGGCCACCCAGCAGACCGTGGCGCTCTGCCTGCTTGATCTCGATGGGTTCAAGTTCATCAATGACAATTACGGCCATGCCATTGGCGACCGTTTGATTGTCAGCTGCGCGGAGATGCTGGTCGGATTGGTGGGCGATCGCGGCTTCGTGGCGCGGCTTGGCGGAGATGAATTTGCCTTCGTGCTGTCCGGCGCCACTGCCTGGCGGAATGTGAAGCAGCTGGCTGACGACATTCTCGACAAGATGAGCGTTCCCTTCCGCGTGGGCGAGCGCACCGTGATGATTGGCGCCAGCATCGGGTTGACGCAAGCCTGCGGGGAAGAAGCCGATGCCGGCGAGATGCTCCGCCGCGCCGACGTTGCGATGTATGCTGCGAAGCGCGCAGGAAAAATGCGTGTCTGCCAGTTCGACGCAATGCTGGATCATCGGCAAGCGCGCGTCCACATTATCGAGACGGAAATGCGCGAGGCGCTTGCGAACGATCAGTTTCGCCTCGTCTACCAGCCCGTGTTCGATGCTGCAGATGGTTCGGTCAACTGCGTGGAGGCGCTGCTGCGTTGGAGCAGCCCCACATTAGGAGAAATCGACCCGGCCGATTTCATCCCAGTCGCGGAGGAAAGTGGGCTGATCGATCCGCTAGGTCTCTACATTTTAAAGAAGGCGTGTACTGATACCCGCGCATGGGACGGCGTGCGCGTGGCCGTGAACATCTCGGCTGCTCAACTGCGCAATCCCGATTTTGCGTGCAATGTGAAAGCGATTTTGGAGGAAACCGATTTCCCTCCCGCTCGGCTGGAGCTTGAAATCACGGAAACTTACCTGGTTTCCGATCCCGAAACCGCCGGGTTCGTTCTGCAGGGGCTCCACGAACTCGGCATCAGCATCGCGCTCGACGATTTCGGGACGGGCTATGCATCGATTGGTTTTCTCCGTCAGTTTTCCTTCGACAAGCTGAAACTCGATCGATCGCTGGTGATCGACGCGGAGAATAGCGAAGCAGCGCGCGCATTGCTGCAGGCCAGCGTTGCCCTGGCGCGCGCACTCAAAATGCAGGTGGCGGCCGAGGGCGTGGAAACCAACGGTCAGGCGGATCTGATGCGGGTGGCGGGCTGCGATCAGCTTCAGGGCTGGTTGTTTGACCGCGCCATGCCGGCAGAAAGGATCGCTACTTTGATCGACCTGCACAACAGGTAGCGACAAAGCTCGGCGGCGCGGGCCTAAACTCCCGCCAGCTTCGCCTCTATAGCGTCCCAGATCAAAGCAGGCGTGTCGGTGCTGTTGAAGCGGTCGATCGCGACGATACCGGTCGGCGACGTGACGTTGATCTCCGTAAGATAGCCGCCGATGACGTCGATGCCGACGAACAGAAGCCCTCGCCGCGCCAATTCCGGGCCGAGCGCCTCGCAAATCTCTGCCTCCCGGTCGGAAAGCGCGGTGGCTTCAGCGCGTCCACCTGCGGCTAGGTTGGAGCGGATCTCTCCCTCTTTGGGCAAGCGATTGATCGCGCCTGCAACCTTTCCGTCCACCAGCACGATCCGCTTGTCGCCCTTGGCGACATCCGGAAGAAAGGCCTGCACCATGAAGGGCTCACGCCACACCTGGCCGAACAGCTCAGTGAGCGCAGCAAGGTTCGCGTCGTTGCGGCCGACATGGAACACCGCGGAGCCTGCATTTCCGTAGAGCGGCTTCACCACCACCTCGCCATGCTCGGCATGGAAAGCACGCGCCTCTTCGAGCCTGCGGGTGATCATCGTGGGCGGCATGAACCGGGCATAGTCCAGCACGAACAGCTTTTCGGGCGCGTTGCGTACCGATGCCGGATCGTTCACGACCAGCGTTCGGGCGGCGACGCGTTCGAGCAGGTGCGTGGCGGTGATATAGGCGAGGTCAAAAGGGGGGTCCTGGCGCATCAGGACGACGTCTACATCTTCGGCAAGATCCAGCGTTTTTGCCTCGCCGAAGCGGTAATGGTCCTTCTCTACGCGCTGAACCATGATCTCGCGCGCCGGAGCGGTAACCCGGCCGTTGCGGTAGCTGAGATCGCCGGCTTCGTAGTGCCATAGCCGGTGGCCGCGCGCCTGTGCGGCCAGCATGATCGCAAAGGTTGAATCGCCCGCGATGTTGATGGTTTCGATCGGGTCCATCTGAACGGCGACATTGAGCGGCATAGGCGATCTCCTGATCACGCACCTAAGATGCCGCTCATCGATTGTCACCCATGCCAGACGTTTTTCAGATGCTGAGGAAACCGGCGCGGCGCCATCAGCATCACATCGATCCGCACATCCTCGCCATTTCGAGCATAGCGCGGCGCCAGCAGTTCGGCGGCGCGGGCTACTCGTCGCAGCCGGCGGTGATCGATCGCGATCGCCAGATCGTCCTGGGTTGCGCGCGCCTTGACTTCGATGAACGCGATCACGCGGCCGCGCCTTGCCACCAGGTCGATTTCGCCAACCGCAGTGCGTGCTCGGTTGGCTAGGATCTGCCAGCCATGCAGCCGCAGCCACCATCCCGCGAGCCGTTCGGCACGGCGGCCGCGACGCTCCGCTTCAACCTTTCTCACGGGAGTTCTTCATCTGCACGGCGCGATCGTAAAGCATGGCGCGGGGTAGACCAGTCGCCTTGGAAACCTCGGCCGCGGCCTTTGCCGCCGGCAAGCGAAGGAGCGCTTCTGTGAGCATGGCATCGGCATCGCTCGCCGGGGCCAAGCGGGACTCGGTCGGAGGCGCAACGATGATCACGATCTCGCCTTTGGGCGGCGTGTCGGCATAGCGGTCGGCCAGGCTTTCCAGCGTCCCCGTCACCGTTTCCTCATAGGCCTTGCTGATCTCGCGCGCGACGGCGGCTTCCCTGTTGCCAAGCGTTTGCAGCAACGCGGTGAGCGTGGCAGCCAGGCGAGGCCCGGATTCGTAGAAGATCAAAGATGCCTTGATGGCGGCGAAGTCCGCGATCGTGTCCTTCCGTGCCTTTTCTTTAGCCGGCAGGAAGCCCGCGAAAAGAAAGCGATCGCTGGGAAGGCCGGCAAGCGTCAGCCCGGCGATCGCGGCGCAGGGGCCGGGAATGGTGGTGACGTTATGGCCAGCGGCGCGCGCTTCGCGCACCAGCTTATAGCCGGGATCGGAAATGAGCGGCGTCCCTGCATCCGATACCAGCGCGATCGCTTTGTGGGGTAACTCTGCCATTAGCCGCGGTCGCACCTGTTCCGCATTATGGTCGTGATAGGGAATCATTGGGCGTTTGACGCCGATGTGGCGCAGCAATTTGGCCGTCACCCGGCTATCTTCGACCGCGATCAGATCGGCGTTTGCGAGCACCGACGCGGCGCGCGGCGAAAGATCGGACAAGTTGCCGATCGGCGTGGCGACGATGTAGAGGCCGGGAACCAGACCGGAGTCGTTAGTTTCTCTCATAAGGTGGATGTCATGGCAGAGGCGTGGGTTGTGTCGCAACCGAGGCGTAAGTGGTTGCGTGCCGCAGGATTGATGACGGCGCTCATGCTGGCTGGTTGCCAGACGGTGATCCCGAAGGGGCGTGCGCCAGCGCCGCCGCCCAAGGCGCCGTCCGCTCCGATCACATCTGCCCTGCCCACAGACCAGACGCGAAATCGCGTTGCGCTGCTCGTCCCGCTGACCGGGCCGAACGCGGCGGTCGGTCAATCCATCGCGAACGCAGCCAATCTCGCGCTGATCGACAGCGGCGGAAAAAATATCCGGATGACGATTTACGATACCGGCGCTGGAGCGATCCCGGCGGCCGAACGGGCGGTCGCCGAGGGCAACCGTTTGTTTCTGGGGCCGCTGCTGGCTACCGATGTGCGGGCCATTGCCCCGATTGCCGCACGTGCCGGAGCGCCGATCGTCAGCTTTTCCAACGACTCGAGCATTGCCGGCAATGGCGTGTTCGTCATGGGCTTTTCGCCTGACCAGGCCGTCCGCCGAGTGGTGGATTATGCTGCTTCGCGCGGCATCACGAAATTCGCAGGGCTGATGCCCACTGGCCTTTACGGCCGCAATGCCTCCAACATTTTCCTGCGCAGCGTGGAAGCGGCCGGCGGCAAAGTGGTGTCGATGAAGAGCTATGATCGCGACGCCGCTTCCGTGACGACGGCCGCCAAAGCGGTCGGCATCGGGCAGAATTACGAGGCGGTTCTGATCGCCGATGGCGGACGGATTGCAATCACCGCCGGTCCCGTCATCCGCAAGGGCAGCTCGTCGCAGGCGCGGATCCTGGGCACCGAATTGTGGAACGCCGACAGTCTGATCGCGCGCTCACCCTCGCTGCGAGGCGCCTGGTATGCAAGCGTGGCGGACGATCTTTATCGTCAACTGGCGGTCAAATATCAGGCACGTTATGGCAAGCCTCCGTTCCGGCTCGCTAGCCTTGGCTATGACGCCGTCCTGCTCACCGTCCGTGTTGCCGCCAGTTGGAAAACCGGCGCTGCGTTTCCAGTTGGCGAGCTTGAGGATCGGGGAGGATTTTCGGGCGTCGATGGTGCATTTCGCTTCGGCGCCGGCCATGTGGCGGAGCGCGCGCTCGAGGTGCATGAAGTCGGCGGCGGCGTGGTGTCGCCTGCGCCGCGCGGTTTCTAAGCCGAGATCTCCCTCAGAATAGCATCCAGAAGCAACATCCCCGCCGATGTTGCGGCAATTCTGGTACCGTCGCGGACCAGCAAACCCTGTTCGGTGAGCCTGGCAATCGCGTTCCGATTGACGAAAGGCTCCAGCCCGGACCGCTCAACATCAAGCCCTTCTGCAAGCCGCAACCCCATCACGAGCGCTTCGGTCGCCCTTTCCGAGTCCGTCAAGGCTTCCTCTAGCTCGATCCCGTGATTGTTGCGTGAGATGGCAGTCAGCCAGTTTTCCGGCTTGCGGTGGCGCAGCGTCGCTCTGCCATTGCGCCGGCCATGCGCACCGGGACCTATGCCTGCATAATCCCCATAGCGCCAATAGGTGAGGTTATGCCTGCTCTCCGCGCCCGGACGAGCATGGTTGGAAATTTCGTACGCCGGAATGCCTGCAACAGCCGTCCGAGCTTGCGTAAGTTCGAACAGACCGCCTGCATAATCGGCGTCAAGCGGCGTCAGTGTTCCCTTGGCGGCCATGGCGGCAAAGCGCGTGCCGGGCTCGATGGTGAGCTGGTACAGCGAGAGATGTTCAGTCCCCAAGCCGATCGCGCGATCCAGATCGACGGACCATCGCTGCTCGGTATCCCCAGGCAGGGCATAGATCAGGTCGAAGCTGACGCGGGCAAAATTCCGCTGCGCCGTTGCGATCGCGTCCAGCCCTTCGCGGGCGCTGTGGGCGCGGCCAAGAAAAGCGAGGCGCTCATCGTCGAAGGCTTGCACCCCAAGCGAAACGCGATTGACGCCCGCCGCACATAGATCGGCGAATCTATCGGCCTCGACCGAAGAGGGATTGGCCTCCAGGGTGATTTCCACATCGTCGGCCAAAGGCCAATATCGCCCAGCAGCCTCGATCAACGCCGCCACCGTTGCCGGCGGCATCAGCGAGGGTGTGCCGCCGCCGAAAAAGATCGAGCCGAGCGTGCGGCCCGGCAGCAACCTTGCTTCATAGGCCAGATCGGTCAGCAAGGCTTTCCGCCAGGCATCCTGATCGATGGTTTCGCGCACATGGCTGTTAAAGTCGCAATAGGGGCATTTGGACACGCAGAACGGCCAATGCACGTAGAGCGCGAAGGGATCGCCCACGTTAGAAGACCGCTGCGACGAGCTTTCGGAAGGCATCGGCACGATGGCTCATCGCATGCTTGGCGTCGGGCTCCATCTCGCCGAAGGTGACATCATGGCCGATGGGCTGGAAGATCGGATCATATCCGAAGCCGTTGTCCCCGCGTGGCGGCCAGGCGATCAGTCCGTCCACCCGTCCTTCGAAGCTTTCTATATGTCCGTCAGGCCAGCAGAGCGAAAGCGCGCAGACGAAATGGGCATCATGTCCGGCGTCCGGCCCGGCCGCGGCCATGCGATCATGAACCAGGTGCATGGCGAGCGCGAAGTCCTTGCCCTCACCAGCCCAGCGCGCTGAATAAATGCCCGGCTCTCCGTTCAAGGCTTCGACGGCCAGGCCGCTATCGTCGGCAAGCGCGGGCAATCCTGAAAGATCGGCAGCGCTGCGCGCCTTGATCTCTGCATTGGCAACGAAGGTCGTGCCGGTTTCCGGCGGTTCCGGCAGGCCCAGCGATCCAGCCGATACCGGTTCGATGCCATAGGGTTGCAGCAAGGCGCGAATCTCGCGGACCTTGCCCTCGTTGTGGCTGGCGATGACGAGCCGGCCAGCAGCAAGCTTGCGATGCGGAATCTCGACTTCGCTCATCGGCCCGTTGCAACGCGCTGCGCCGCGAAAATCTCCGTGCAGCCGATTCGTGCGAGACGCAGCAGCCTCAGCAGCGCCTCCTCATCATAGGTGGCTCCTTCGGCCGTTGCCTGCGCCTCGGCGATATTGCCGTTGCCGGTCAGCACGAAGTTGGCGTCCGCATGGGCGTTCGAATCCTCGAGATAGTCAAGGTCGAGCACCGGCGTGCCTTCGTAGATGCCGCAGGAAATGGCAGCGACCTGATCCATGATCGGATCTGCGGCCAACGCGCCCGACGCGATCAGCTTGTCGACCGCAAGCCGCAACGCGACCCAGGCCCCCGAAATCGAAGCCGTGCGCGTGCCGCCGTCGGCTTGCAACACGTCGCAGTCGATGGTGATCTGGCGCTCGCCAAGCTTGGCCATGTCGACCACCGATCGGAGCGAACGGCCGATCAGCCGCTGGATCTCCTGCGTCCGGCCCGATTGCTTGCCCTTCGCGGCTTCGCGGTTGCCGCGCGTGTGGGTTGCGCGTGGAAGCATGCCATATTCCGCCGTCACCCAGCCCTGGCCCTTGCCGCGCAGAAAAGGCGGCACTCTCTCTTCGATCGAGGCCGTGACGAGCACCTTGGTGTCGCCAAAACCGATGAGGCAGCTCCCTTCGGCATGAACGGTATAGCCGGTCACCATGCTGATGGGGCGCATTTGATCAGGGGCGCGGCCGGATGGGCGCATGAGGGGGAATTCCTTCACGATTGGGCTGTTGTCGTCGCCATAGCGACGTCCGTCAGGGAATGTCACCCCCAGCCGCTCATAAAAGGAAGCTTGCCGATCTGCCGATCCACCGAGGCGTTGCCATGTTCATGGGGATGACGAGCCGACTCCGGCGCATTAGATGAGTGGCATGGGTATGCCCCCGATCACCGATCTTTCCAGCCGCGCACGCGACGTGTTCCGTGTGGTGGTCGAGAGCTATCTCGGCTCGGGCGCGCCGGTCGGTTCGCGGACAATATCGCGGCTCGCCGGTCTAAACCTGTCGCCGGCGTCGATCCGCAACGTCATGCAGGATCTCGAAGAAATCGGGCTTCTTTCAAGCCCTCATACCTCGGCAGGGCGGATGCCGACCGAAACCGGCCTGCGTCTGTTCGTCGACGCCATGATGCAAGCGGCGGAGCCATCGCAGGAGGAGCGATCGGCGATCGAAGGACGCCTCTCGTCCGGTGGTTCGGTGGAGGGAGCACTGGCCGAAGCTTCGGCTGTGCTGTCCGGCCTGTCTGCGTGCGCTGGCATTGTGATGGTGCAGCGCGGAGATCCGGTGCTCCGACAGTTTTCCTTTGCGCCGTTGTCACAGGATCAGGCGCTTGCCATCCTGGTGGGAGAAGACGGCTCGGTAGAGAACCGGATCGTCAGGCTTGCCGCAGGTACGACCCCGTCGATGCTGATGGAGGCGGCGAACTATATCAACGAGCGCCTGGCGGGATTGACACTGCGAGAGGCCCACGCGCGCTTGGATGAGGAAATCCATCAGGGCCGTGCAGCCTTGAACCAGGCGGCGCAGGATCTGGTTACGCGTGGGCTTGCGGTGTGGACGCAGGATGACAGTTCCCGCTCGGTACTCATTGTGCGTGGCCAGGCGAATCTGATCGATGCCGCCGCCGCCGCTGATCTCGAACGTGTTCGCCAGTTGCTCGACGAACTCGAAAGCAAGGAAGAGATTGCGCGGCTGCTCGAAAGCGCGCGCACCGGCGCCGCCACCAAAATCTTCATCGGATCGGAAAACAAGCTCTTCTCGCTCTCCGGTTCTTCCGTCATAGCGGCGCCGTATAAGACAGGGGCCGGCCGTGTCGTAGGCGTGGTGGGCGTGATCGGCCCCACACGGTTGAACTATGCACGAATCGTTCCCATGGTGGATTTCACCGCACAGACACTGACCAGGTTGATGACATGAGCGACGATACGACGAATCCCAATGAAACTTCCGGCTCGGGCGCTGCCGATGATGGCATGACCACGGAACAGCTCGAGCGCGAGCAGGATGCCGCCTTTGCGCAGCTTCAGGCCGAGATAGAGGATCTGCGTAACAAAGCGCTCTACGCGCAGGCGGAAACGCAAAATGTGCGTCGGCGGCTGGAGAAAGAAAAAGCGGACGCGATGGCTTATGCCGGCACGGCGCTCGCGCGTGACATGCTCTCCGTCGCGGACAATCTCTCCCGCGCGCTTTCAGCGATTCCGGCAGAGCTGCGGGACGACGAAAAGCTCAAGCCCGTTATGACCGGCATCGAAATGACGGCGCGTGAGCTGGAGAATGTCTTCCAGCGTAACGGCATCACGAAGATTGCCGCCATGGGCGAGGCTCTGGACCCGAATCGTCATCAAGCGATGATCGAACTGGAACGCGCCGACGCCGAGCCGGGCACGATCGTTGAGGAAATGCAGTCGGGCTATATGATCAAGGATCGTCTGCTGCGTCCCGCCCTGGTCGGCGTGGCCAAGGCGCCGGCTGCCAAGGTTGATATCCAGGCCTGATTACCGTTTCCGCTGAAGCGTCTGCTCGGCGCCAGGCGCCAGCGTGCCGTCGCGCGTTCGCTATCGCTTAACTTACACTGTTGCAATTAAGTTACACGCTCCCGAAATCTTAAGGACAGATGAACCGCGACGCCCTTCAAGTGTTGCGCTCGAAGGACGTTTTCTCCGATGAGGGCGTATACTGACACTCATGAAAGTACCGATTCCGCGACGATCCGAGTGTCGAGCAACATATCCAGATAAAGGGACTGGAGCATGCAAATCATCTCTCCGAAAATCATGAAGTGCGGGCTGCGAGGTGGAGTCGCGCTGGCGGCTATGGGCGCTGGCTTGATGGCGCTGCCTGCACAGGCGCAGAATGCTCAACCGCCGGCCACCGCCGACGCCGCGACCGCCAACAATAATGCTC
>CBFRWL010000034.1:0-14138 GCA_965727025.1 uncultured Sphingomonas sp. | reverse complement strand
GGGCGGTCTGGAGCTGGCGGGCGCGCCATTGCGCAAACGCGCTCGGCGTATCGGCAACCACTTCGAACGCCATATGCGCATGCTGATCGCCACAATATTCGGCGCACTGACCCCAATAGCGCCCCGGTATCTCCGCCTTGAGCCAGGTAAGATTGACCTGTCCGGGGATGGCGTCGGTCTTGCCGGCGAGCTTGGGCACCCAGAAGCTGTGGATCACGTCGCGGCCGACCAGCCGCAGGCGCACGGGCACGCCCACCGGGATATGGACTTCGTTGGCGGTGACAAAATTCTGCGAGGGATCGGGCCCGGTGTAGGTTGCCTTCCACCACCATTGCTGAGGCGCGACTTCGATGGTGAACGCCTCGTCGCGCGGCAGCCGCCCGACATGCGCAAGCGCGGCAACGGTCCATACCAAGGTCGCCAGGATCGGGATTGCGCTCAGCACCATTGCCCAACCGATCCAGCTTATGCCGTTGCCGCCCCGCTCGACCGGGGTTGCAGCGGTTTCGGCAGCACCGCCTGTCGTCGCGCGATTGCGGCGGATGGCGAGGATGATGAAGATCGCGGTTGCCACGCAGACGATGATCGAAACGATCGCCATGAACCAGGTGAGAGGTTGGGTAACGCTCGCCTGTTCGCCGGCCGCGCTTAGATAATCGAGCGGCGTCGACGTCATGCCGGCATCGCCTCGAGCTTGTGCCAGGCGCGCGCGAAGCATTGCAGCGCCAGCACGAAGAAGAGAATGCCACCGGGCACCCACATCAGCATTCCGCCGAGTTGCTGATCGGCGAGCGGGCTCAGGCCCCAACGCGGTGCGGTGAACCAGTGCACGTCGAACCATGCGCGCGACGACAGGCTCAGCACCGCGCCGAGCAGGCCCATCTGCGTGGAGGTTACGAGACCGGCCGCAAGCGCTTTTGCAGGGTTTTTCCGCTCCGCATGCAGCAGTGCATGCCAATGCCACACCCCACTTGCGAACAGCGAGAGGTGCATTGTCCAATAGATCGGGGTCGAGCGCAGAGTCGCGTCATAGGGCAGCGGCATGTGCCAGAACCAAAGGAGCAATGCGAATGACGCTGCCGAACCGGATAGCGCGCCAGGAACCCGCCAATGCGAGGGCAGGCTCGCGGCGATCAGCGGTGCGGCTATCAGCAGAAGGATCATGTGCTGCGCCACGCGCGCGGCGAACAAGGACACCGAAAGCGCGCATAAGGGCGAGATGAGCGCGGCGGCGGCGATCGACCAGCCAGCCGCCGCCCTTCCAGGCGCGCGGCCATGCGTCACCAGCCAGATGCAGTGGAGTGAGGCGATACAAAGCAATCCGGTGATCAGCCAAGGATCGAGGTTGAACCGTTCCAGAAGCTGGCCGGGAAATGGAGGGGAACCGCAATACGCTTGTGCTGGTTGCACAACCCTCTCCCATTATCTGTCAGCGGAGTAATGGCTGTTGCATCAATTGGTTCCGCAATGTGGTTAATAGCACAATGGGAATAGGCGACCGCTTCGACGAGACTGGAGTGCTGGAGCGCGCAGAAGGAGGATTCAGTTTGCGCTGTGATCGCGGCGACAAGGTTAGGCTCGAGCTGCACCGCGTGCCGGTCGATCATGTTCAAAAGCGCGTTCGCGTGGTCGGTTCGCTGCTCGAGGAAGGCGTGGTCGATGTAGAGGGCGTCGCCGCCGCCTAGCTGCGGTTTATGAGAGTCAGCGCGTTTTCAGCGCGGCAGCGCGCATACAAAATGCGCCCCTGCTTGCGCAGGGGCGACATGTCTTCAAGAGGCACCGCACGTAGCGGCACCAGCATGATCCGTTGAATCAGGCCACGGGCTTGAGATGGGCCGAGATGTGCTTGTTCATCTCGAACATCGAGGCCTTCTTCTTGCCGAAAATCTTGGCGAGCTTGTCGTCAGCCAGAATTTCCCGCTTGTCCTTGGGGTTCTGCAGGTCGTTCTTTTTGATGTGATCCCACACCTTGCTCACGACTTCGCTGCGCTTCAGCGGCTTGTCGCCGACAATCGCGCTGAGTTCCGGAGAGGGCTGTACCGGCCGGTTGAGGCCATCAGTCTTCCCCTGTTTCGTCGTCTCTTTGCCTGATTTGGTGGTGGCCATGTGCGAATCTCCTCGTCCGGTGGCGGGGGAAACTGCCAGAAATCATTGCTGCCCCCAAGTGTTTTTCGATCCCGGCAAAACAGTATGCGAGGGGCATTTCAGGACGCTGTCAGACGCAGCAGCGTAAGCTTCGCCTTGCCATAAACGCGCTCTGCCGCAATCTCATAACCTTCGAGCTCTACGGGTTCCTCCACCGCCGTCTCGATACTGGCCAAGCCGTGCGGTGCCAGCTTCAATCCTGCGATCGCGGCCTGGCCCAGCCCGCTGCGATAGGGGGGATCGCAAAAGGCCAGATCGAACGGGCCGCCGATGAAATGCTGGGCGGATACCGCTTTGATCGTGGCATCGGCGCCCAGCAGCGCGACATTGGCGCGCAACGCCTCCAGAGCGGCGCGATCCTGCTCGACGAAGGTGCAATGCGCAGCCCCGCGCGAAAGCGCTTCGAGGCCAAGCGCGCCGGTGCCCGCGAACAGATCGACCACCTGCAAGCCTTCGAAGCTGCCGATCCGGCTGGTCAGGATCGAAAAGAGCGCCTCGCGTGCGCGATCGCTGGTGGGGCGGGTTCCGCGCCCAGCAGGGGCCTTCAGCGGACGTCCCCGCCATTTGCCCGCGATGATGCGCATGTCAGCGCTTTTCCCGGCCTGCCGATGGGCGCGATGGGCGCGCGCGCCGCTTCGGCATGCCTGCTGCCGGCGGCCGAGGTCGTGCAGTTTCGGGGGACGGCTTTTTGGAAGCAGGCAGCTTCGGGCGCGAAGCCGGGCCGGTCGCAGGTGAGGGCAAGTCCTTCCTGAAGGCGACCAGGTCGTGCTGGCGTATTTCCTCGACGGCGCCGGCGGGGAGATCGCCCAGCGCGAAGGGACCGTAGGCGGTCCGGATGAGCCGCGAGACCCTGAGCCCGAGATGTTCGAGGACACGACGCACCTCGCGGTTCTTGCCCTCTGTCAGCTTGAGCTCGATCCAGACATTGGCACCCGTGCGACGCTCCAGATTGGCGTCGATCGAGCCGTAGCGGACGCCGTCGATCTCGACACCCTCGATCAGCTCTTCGAGTTGCGCTTGTGTGACATTGCCATAGGCGCGTGCGCGGTAACTGCGGGTGACGCCGGTTGCCGGCAATTCGAGCTGGCGCTTGAGGCCGCCATCGGTGGTCAGGAGCAACAGCCCCTCGGTGTTGAGATCGAGCCGGCCGACCGGCATCACGCGCGGCAAATCGGTCGGCAGCCTGTCATAGATGGTCGGCCGCCCCTTCGGATCGCGCTCGGTGGTCAGCAGGCCCGCGGGTTTGTGGAAGCAAAACAGGCGCGCTGGAGCGGGGGCGCTGACCGGCTTGCCGTCGACCGTTATGCCATGCAGCGACGTGAGCAACGTGGCTGGCGTATCGAGCGCTACGCCGTCTTTCGCGATGCGGCCATCAGCGATCATGCGCTCGATTTCGCGCCGGGACGCGATGCCGGCACGCGCGAGCAGCTTGGCAATGCGCTGAGGTTCGCGCGCGGGCTTGGAGGATGCGGCCATAGCCTAGCCCTTGGGATCAATCTCCAATCCGCGCAAGCCATGTTCGGGAGTATGGGTCGGCGCATGGGGCGGCTCGATCTCGGGCGGCTCCAGCGCCTCGATCGCGCCTTCCCAACGCGCCACCGCGATGCTGGCCACCGCATTGCCGACCACATTGGTCGCCGAGCGGCCCATGTCGAGGAAATGATCGACCGCGAGAATGAGGACGAGGCCAGCTTCGGGAATATGGAAAAAGCTCAGTGTCGCCGAAATGACCACCAGGCTCGCGCGTGGCACGCCGGCCATGCCCTTCGACGTGACCATCAGCAGCAGCAGCATGGTCAATTCCTGGCCGAGGCTGAGGTCGATGCCATAGGCCTGCGCGATGAAGATCGTCGCAAAGGTGCAGTACATCATCGAGCCATCGAGATTGAAGGAGTAGCCGAGCGGAAGGACGAAGCTCGCTATCCGTCTGGGAACGCCGAAGCGATCGAGCGCCTCCAGCGTGCGCGGGAAGGCGGCTTCCGAAGAGGCCGTCGAAAAGGCCAGCAGGATCGGCTCGCGAATATATCTGATCAACAGGCGCGCGCGGCGGCCGACGATGAGGAAGCTGGTGCCGAACAACAGGCACCAGAGCACCAGCATGGCGAAATAGAAGCCGCCGAGGAACTTGCCGAAGGTCGCGAGGATCGACAGACCCTGCTCGGCGACCGCAACCGTCACGGCCGCGAACACCGCCAGCGGCGCGACGCGCATCACATAATCGGTGATCTGGAGCATGATCTGGCTCAGCGCTTCGATGCCGCGGAGGACGGGCGCCGCCTTCTCGCCGATGGCGGTCATCGCCACGCCGAAGAAGATCGCAAAGACGACGATCTGGAGGATCTCATTGTCCGCCATCGCCTCGACGATCGATCTGGGGACGAGATGGGTGACGAAATCCTTGAGGGTGAAGCTGGCGGACTCGACGACATGCGGTGCGGACGCGGCCTTGGCCAGCGCGTCGCCCGAAAAGGCGCCCGCGCCAGGCTGAAGGAGATTGACGAGGATCAGCCCAAGAGCCAGCGAAACCAGGCTGGCGCAGAGGAACCAGCCGATCGAGCGGACGCCGATCCTGCCCAAGGCCGCGCTGTCTCCCATGTGCGCGATCCCGCTCACCAGCGTTGCGAACACCAGCGGGGCGATGATCATCTTGATCAGGCGGAGGAAGAGATCGGTCACGATGCCAAGATGGCTGGTGATGCCCTCGAGCGTAGCGGGATCGGCGACGAGGCGATTGAGGAGGAATCCGAAAACGGTGCCCGCCACCATGGCCAAAAGAATGAAGAAGGTCAGCTTTTTGGCCATGCGGGGCTCCCCTTGAACATGCCGTTGTCGCGGTGGCAGCACATATGGTCAAGCGCATGTGGCGATGCGTGGAACAAAGGGGCAGCGCGGCGATTGACCGAGGACGATGGGAGATAAAGAAAAATGCTGTTCGACTCGCGTGCGCGGACGATCAATCGCCTGCTGATCGTCGAGGATGAGCCGCTGGTCGCATTCGATACCGAGCACGGCCTTTCCGATGCCGGTTATGAAATTGTCGCCACAGTGGACCGTGTCGAGGATGCTCTGCATGTGATCGAGCAGGAAGAGCTCGATCTCGTCCTGGCGGACGTGGCCTTGTCCGAAGACGGCAATGGCATCGAGGTCGCAAAAGCGGCCAGCCGGAAAGGGATAGCCGTCCTGTTCGTTACGGCCCAGTGTCCGATCGAGGCGCAGCAATTTGCCGTGGGCTGCCTCGCGAAACCCTATCGACCGCGCGACTTGCTGATCGCGATCGATGCTATCGATGCGCAGCGGCAGAACAAGCGCATGCGGCGCCTGCCCGAGGGGCTAAGCCTGTACCGAAGCCCCAAGGACGCCCAAAATTAGGCTTGCGCATGCGGCAAATCATCCACATCTGATTGTGGCGGAAAGGCAACAATCTTCGTGGGCGAATAAGGCTGATGGCGGATCTATATTCTACGCTGGGAATAGCGCGCGGCGCGGACGATGCGGCTATAAAAAAAGCGTATCGAAAGCTCGCCAAGGAGCTGCATCCCGATCGGAACCAGGATAACCCCAACGCGGCCGAGCGCTTCGCCGAGGTGACCTCGGCCTATGATCTGCTGTCCGACAAGGACAAGCGCGCCCAATATGATCGCGGCGAGATCGACGAAAACGGCAACCCCAAGATGCCCTATGGCTTTGGCGGTGCAGGCGGCCCGCAGGGCGGCTTCCGCCACGGACAGGGCAACGCGCATTTCGAGTTCGGCGACGCCGATCTCGGCGATATCTTCAGCGGCATTTTCGGCGGTGGCGGCGGGCGGGCGCGTGGTCCGGGCGGGAACTTTGGTGGCTTCGGCGGACGCGCGCGCAAAGGCGCGGACATCGGCTATCGTCTTCAGGTGCCGTTTGAGGACGCGGCGGCGCTGAAGCCGCAGCGCATAACCCTGTCGAGCGGGAAAACGATCGATCTGAAGCTTCCGGCCGGCGTCGAGACCGGCACGCAGATGCGGTTGTCGAACCAGGGCGAGGAGGGGCCGGGCGGCACCGGCGACGCGATCGTCACGATCGAGGTGCGGCCGCACCGTTTCTTCCAGCGCGACGGCGACGATGTCCGGCTCGACCTTCCGATCACGCTTTCCGAGGCGGTGAAGGGCGGGGCGGTCAAGGTTCCCACGGTGGAAGGCGCGGTCATGCTGACGGTTCCGGCCGGGTCGACCAGCGGCAAAACGCTCCGTCTCAAGGGCCGCGGCTTTCACAAGAAGGGCGGGGGGCGTGGCGATCAGCTGGTCACGTTGATGATCGATATCCCCGCTGACGATGCCGCGCTCAAAAGCTTTGTGGAAACATGGCACGGCGGAGGCAACCCGCGCGCTTCTCTCGGTGTTTAGCCGAGTGTGAAGGACGTTTCCCCCGTATCGCCCGAAGAAAGGGCAAGGACGGAGGCGCGCGGCGGCTTCGTTCGCCACCTCGACAAGATCGGCCCGGGAACGCGAACCTATGAAGTCGCCAAGCGGGTGGTGATCGGCGTCTATTCGGACGGCTTCATCCACGCGGGAAATCTTGCCTATCTGGCGTTGCTCACGCTCTTTCCCTTCTTCATCATCATGGCCGCCGTGGCGCAGATCTTCGGCCACGGCCCTGAAACGATGGTCGCGGTGCGCTCCTTCCTGAAGACGGTGCCGCCGAGCGTTGCCGAGCTCCTCGCCAAGCCGATATCGGATGTGCTGGCGGCGCGAACGGGCTCGTTACTGTGGCTCGGCGCGCTGGTCGGGCTCTGGTCGGTCGGCAGCTTCATCGAGACCATCCGCGATATTTTGCGGCGCGCTTATGGCACGCCCTTCTCGCGCAGCTTCTGGCGTTACCGGCTGAGTTCGATCGCGATCATCGTGATATCGGTGATCCTGGCGCTGACGGCGTTCAGCCTGCAGGTGACGATCGTCGCGATCGAGCAGTTTCTTTACCGCATCCTCCCCTTCGCGCGGGACATCACCGATCTGATCAGGCTTTCCAAGCTGTTGCCGCTGGCGATGATGATCGTGGCGCTTTACGCGATCTTCTATTCGCTGACGCCCTCCAAATATCGCTACAGCGCGTGCCCGAAATGGCCCGGCGCGCTGTTCACGGCGTTGTGGTGGATGGCGGTGACGATCATGCTTCCGTTGATCCTGGGCTTGCTCGGCAGTTATGATCGCACTTACGGGAGCCTGGCCGGCGTGATCATTGCGTTGATATTCTTCTGGTTCGTGGGGCTCGGGCTGGTTTTTGGCGCGCATCTCAACGCGGCACTGGCGGAATCCCCTGAACCAGCGCTAAAGGACGGCCAACCGACAAGCTGAAGGAGAAAAAATGGCCGGCTTGATGCAGGGAAAGCGGGGCCTGATCATGGGCCTTGCCAATGATCGATCGCTTGCCTGGGGCATTGCCAAGGCCCTGCACGCGCAGGGCGCCGAAATGGCGTTCAGCTACCAGGGAGAGGCGCTCGAGCGGCGCGTGCGTCCGTTGGCGGCTGAAGTGGGTTCGGATTTCCTGATCGATTGCGACGTTTCCGACATGGACGCGCTCGATGCCGCCTTCGCAGCCTTGGCTGCCAGATGGCCGACGATCGATTTCATCGTTCATGCGATCGGCTTTTCGGACAAGAACGAGCTGCGCGGCCTCTATGTCGATACCAGCCTCGACAATTTCCTGATGACGATGAACATCTCGGCCTACAGCTTCGTGGCGGTGACGAGGCGGGCGCGGGCGATGATGCCGAATGGCGGCTCGGTCCTGACGCTGACCTATTATGGCGCGGAAAAGGTCGTGCCGCATTACAACGTCATGGGCGTCGCCAAGGCGGCGCTGGAAACGTCGGTCAAATATCTGGCAATGGACCTCGGCCCCGAGAACATCCGGGTCAACGCGATCTCGGCCGGTCCGATCAAAACGCTGGCCGCAAGCGGCATCGGCGATTTCCGTTACATCCTCAAATGGAACGAACTGAACTCGCCGCTGCGCCGAAATGTGACGATCGAGGACGTCGGCGGCGCGGGCGTTTACTTTCTTTCTGACTTGTCTAGCGGCGTGACAGGAGAGATTCATCATGTCGACGCAGGCTATAATGTCATTGGCATGAAGGCCGAGGATGCGCCAGATATAGCTTTGGCTTAGCTTTTCGAAGGAGGGGGCGATGAAGTTGCGGTTTTACGGTGCCGGCATGATCCTGATATCCGCCGTGGCGGGGTCGGTGAGCGCGCCGGCGAGCGCCGAGCCGACATTCGTTTCCGGCCTCGAGCTGATGCAACAATGCTCGACGCGGCGCGCAAACGCCTTCGACGCATGCAACAACTATATTCGCGGAGTGGCGGACAGCTATTCGGAAACCAGCCTCGACGGATCGACCTTTCCCTACAAGCTTTGCTTTCCAGTTGGCGTGGACGATTCGGTGCTGGTCAATACGGTGCTGGATTATATGAAGCTCAAAAGCACCAATTTGCAGACCAAGGCGAGCAGGGTGGTCGGTGCGGCGCTGGCGGCGCGCTTCTCCTGCAAATGATATGAGCTTCAACAGCTTCGGACGCGTATTTCGTTTCTCGACCTGGGGCGAAAGCCATGGCCCCGCGCTCGGCGCGGTCGTGGACGGTTGCCCGCCCGGGCTGCCTTTGCGCGAGGAGGACATACAACCCTGGCTCGACAAGCGCCGGCCGGGCACGTCCCGTTTCACCACCCAGCGTCAGGAGCCTGATCGGGTACGCATTCTCTCCGGCGTGTTCGAAGGACGGACGACGGGAACGCCGATTTCGTTGATGATCGAGAATGTCGATCAACGCTCGAAGGATTATACGGACGTTGCGAAAGCCTATCGTCCGGGGCATGCCGATTACGCTTATGATCTGAAATATGGTTTCCGCGATTATCGCGGCGGCGGGCGCTCCTCGGCGCGCGAGACCGCGGCGCGGGTCGCTGCCGGCGCGGTAGCGCGGCGGGTGATCGAAGGGGTCAAAATTCGGGCTTATCTGGTCGAGCTTGGCGGTGATCCGATCGATCGATCGTTGTTCGACGACGCCCAGATCGACAATAACCCATTCTTCTGCCCGGACGCGCATGCCGCTGCGCGCTGGGAGGAGCTGGTGGACGATGCGCGCAAGCGCGGATCATCGCTCGGCGCGGTGATCGAATGCGTCGCCGAGGGTGTGCCGCCGGGCTGGGGCGCGCCGCTTTACGCCAAGCTCGATAGCGAGCTTGCCGCCGCGATGATGAGCATCAACGCCGTTAAAGGAGTCGAGATCGGCGAGGGCTTTCATGCCGCGCGGCTGACCGGCGAGACCAATGCCGATGCGATGCGCCCCGGCAATGACGGACGGCCGCTCTTTCTCTCCAATCATGCGGGCGGCGTCGCCGGTGGCATATCGACCGGGCAGCCCGTGCTCGTCCGCGTCGCTTTGAAGCCGACCTCTTCGATCCTTACGCCGGTCGAAACGATCGACCGCGAAGGCGCGGCAACCGAGATCATGACGAAGGGGCGGCACGATCCCTGCGTCGGCATCCGCGCAGCGCCGGTCGTCGAGGCAATGATGGCGCTGGTGCTTGCCGATCAGAAGCTGCTGCACCGCGCGCAAACGGGCAAATGAGTGAAGCGCGGATCGCCCGTCGGCTCCGCGTTCACGGCCGTGTGCAGGGCGTCTACTATCGTGGCTGGACGGTCGAGCTCGCCGAACGGCTTGGCCTCGACGGCTGGGTCCGCAACAGGATCGACGGGACGGTCGAAGCGCTCGCGGTTGGGCCCGCCGAAGCGGTCGACGCGCTGATCGCAGCCTGCCATGACGGCCCAGCGGGTGCGCGCGTGGATCTTGTGGAAGTGGAGACCGCGCAGGGTATCGTGGCGGCAGGCTTTTCCCAGAAGCCGACCGTGTGATCAGCTGTCGCTCAGGAAATCCTGCTTTACCGCGATATCGATGCCATTGCCGATGGGCAGCAGCGTCGACAACATGCCAGGAATGGCGCGAACCGCCGCTTGGTAGGTCTCCGCGTCCTTTCGCGCCTGGGGCGGGAATGTCATGTTGTCCGCCAGGATGGTACCGCTCGGACCGAGCAGCGGCGCAACCCGATGGAGGCACGGGACGTAAAGATCCTTCCACAAATCCATCAGCACGAAATCGACAGGTCCCGTCTGACCTTCAAGCAACTCAACCGCATCGCCCAATCTGAACTCGACATAATCGCTCAAGCCTGCCCGCTGCAGTCGCTCGCGAGCATAGGCCTGTTTGTTGGCCGCAACGTCGTAGCTATAGACTTTGCCGCCCGTCGCCTTCGCCGCGTCCGCGAGGAACAAGGTCGAGTAGCCGTAAGACGTGCCAAGCTCGACGATGATGCGCGCGCCGAGCCCGACGACAAGCGCATGCATCAGCCTTCCGACTTCCTCGCCGACCGGAATCAGGAGATCGTTCACGTCTGCTGTCTGGAGGGCTTGGGGATCGTGCACGATCGGATCCTCGCGCGCCAGCCGCTCGTTATATTCGGCGAGTACAGCTACGAAACCAGGGTCTTCGAGCGCCATGGTTGCTCCTCAATCAGCGAAAGGGTCCCGCACGAGGATCGTATCCTCCCGCTCGGGGCTGGTCGATACCAGCGCGACCGGGCATCCGATCAATTCTTCGATTCGTCGCACATATTTGATGGCCTGGGCAGGCAGTTGCGCCCAGCTGCGGGCGCCGGCGGTCGATTGGCTCCAGCCCTCGATCGTTTCGTAGACCGGCTCCGCGCGCGCCTGATCCTGCGGATGGGGCGGCAGATAATCATAGTGATGACCGTCGACCATATAGCCCGTGCAGATGTTGAGCTCCGCGAAACCATCAAGCACGTCCAGCTTAGTGAGCGCTACGCCGGTGACACCTGACACCGCCACCGACTGGCGCACCAGCACCGCGTCGAACCAGCCGCAGCGGCGTTTGCGTCCTGTTACCGTGCCGAACTCATGGCCGCGCTCGCCGAGCCGCTGCCCGGTTTCGTCGGTAAGCTCGGTCGGAAAGGGGCCGGAGCCGACGCGGGTGGTATAGGCTTTCACGATGCCCAGCACGAACCCCGCTGCGCTCGGGCCGAGGCCAGACCCGCCAGCGGCGGTCCCGGCAATGGTGTTGGAAGAGGTGACGAACGGGTAGGTGCCGTGATCGACGTCAAGGAGAACGCCCTGAGCGCCTTCGAACAATATGCGATCGCCGCGCGCCTTTGCCTGGTTGAGCGTGAGCCAGACCGGCTTGGCAAAAGGCAGGATGAAATCGGCGATGTCCCGCAGGTCGGTCATCAGCCGTTCGCGATCGATCGGGCCTTCGCCGAACCCGGCCCGCAGCGCATCATGATGTGCACAGATGCGATCAAGCTGAAGCTCGAGATCATCGAGATGAGCGAGATCGCAAACCCGGATCGCACGGCGGCCGACCTTGTCCTCATAAGCCGGGCCAATGCCGCGCCTGGTAGTGCCGATCTTGCCGGCGCCCGAGGCATCCTCGCGAAGCCCGTCAAGGTCGCGATGGAATGGAAGAATCAGAGGACAGGTCTCAGCCACCTGCAGATTGTCCGGCGTCATCGTGACACCTTGCCCCTTGAGCTTGGCGACCTCATCGCGGAAATGCCAGGGATCGAGCACGACGCCATTGCCGATCACCGAAAGCGTGCCGCGCACGATGCCCGACGGCAGCAGGCTCAGCTTGTAGGTCTGATTGCCGACGACGAGCGTGTGGCCGGCATTATGCCCGCCCTGGAAGCGCACGACGACGTCGGCGCGCTCCGCCAGCCAGTCTACGATCTTACCCTTGCCTTCATCGCCCCATTGGGCACCGATGACGGTTACGTTGGCCACGTGGCTCCCCTTCGCTTACAAGCGGGCGCTGCCTATTGGATGCTGGCCCTCGCGTCCATGCCTATGTGCCGAATCCTGTGCTGGAGAACCGATCTGCGTTTCCTGATTGCTTTGATGGCGTTGCTTGCCAGCGCCTGCCAAGCCGGGCCGCCCGGCATGAAGAGCAGCACCGAAGCCTATGGAGGCGCCGAAAAGCAGGTGCTGGATCTTTATTGGGCCGGTAAGGGGCGACCTGCGCCGCTTATCCTGTTCATCCATGGCGGCGGCTGGTCGATGGGTTCCAAAAAGGATGGCGAGAGCGCGCAGCCAGGCCATTTCGTGGCACAGGGCTATGCCTATGCGTCGCTCGATTATCGCCTGGTGCCCGATGTGAAGGTCGAGGATCAGCTCGCCGATGTCGCGCGCGCCTTGCGCTGGCTGGTGAAGCATGGTCGCAGGTTCAACATCGATACGCGCCGGATCGTGCTGGTCGGGCACAGCTCGGGAGCGCATCTTGCGGCGCTCATCGCGACCGACCCGGATTGGCTGAAGCGCGCCGGCGTGCCGTTCGATTCGATCAGGGGCGTCGTCTCGCTCGATGGGGCTGGCATCGACGTGCCAGGGATCATGGCGGCCGGCGCGATCACGTCGCGCTTTTACGTAGACGCGTTCGGTGCGGATGTTGCCCGGCAGACTCGTCTCTCGCCGCAGGCCCATGTGGGATTGCGCGATGCGCCGCGCTGGCTCCTGCTCTACGATCAGGCACATAATCCGGCGGCCGGTTTTTTTGCCCAGCGTTTCGCGCAATCGCTGCGGCAGGACGGGGCGGTCGCCCGGGTGGTGGCGATCCCCGATACCACGCACATGCGTATGCTGGGCACGCTCGGCAAGGAGCAGAACCCGGTTACGATCGCGGTGGATGCCTTTTTGAAGGACGCGGTTGGATCGCCGAGCGGCGGTCCTCAATAGGGCGCGGCGACACCGTCGCGCAGAATGTGGGTGCAGCCGAGCTTTTGCCCGTCGTCATCTGCCGAGAGGGCCGCGATCGTTATCCAGCCCTCGCTCCGCAATGCAGCCGCTATCGCTTGGTCGCTGCCGAGCGGGATGAATATGCGGCGGCGCGCTTCCTGGCCGAGGCCAGCATCGACCAACGGATCGAGGAAGAGCGAAAAGCCTACTGCTTCCTCCTCGCCGCCTTGAGCATCGACGATCGTGTAGGCTCCGCCACGGCCAATCTCCCCGGAAAGGCCGTTTCCGAACAGCGAGAAGCCGATCCAGCTTTGATATTCGAAGCCGTGCTGCTCGGTCGGGTCAAGCGTGAGCGTTGCCCGTTCACCGATGGCGGCAGCGATCGTATCAATGGCTTCAAGGCGGGACTGGAGCACGGCTGCGCCATCGAGGCTGGCAAGGCGCGCGCGGGCCGAGGCGACCGGCCCCGCCGCCTGCAACAGTGGCAGATAAGCGCTCGCCCCTAACTCGGCCAGCGCACCCGCATCCTTCGCGTCGAGCCGGTCGCGCACCGCGTCGATGCGATCGGCTGGCAAGGGGAGGGGGCCGGCAGCCAACGTCTCGATCAGATTCGGCAGGGTCAAATCCACCGTGATGTCGGTGACGCCGGCAACTTCGAGCGCTTCGATCGCAACCTGCAACACTTCGATCACGGCGTTGGGCGTGGATCGCCCGATCAACTCGGCGCCTGCCTGCGTCAGTTCGCGAACCGGCCGTAGCTGCGTCGCGCGCAACCGCAGCACCGGTCCGCCATAAGCGAGGCGGAGCGGACGGGGGCGATGCGCCATGCGGGTCACCGCGATCCGGCCCACCTGGGCGGTGATGTCCGGGCGTAGCGCCAGCGTCTGTTGTGAAATCGGGTCAACGAAGCGCAGTAGATCCCGCGACCGCGCAGACTTCAGGCGCCCAACCAAGGTCTCCTCGAACTCCGCGAGCGGGGGCGCGACCCGTTCGTAACCGTGGCGGCTGATCGCCACGATAGCCCTGTGAAGCAGCCGCGATGCCGCTTCCGCCTGCGGCGGCAGCCGGTCGTGAAAGCCTTCCGGCAAAAGTCCGGGAGCAATGGTCATGCTGGCCCTTTAGCGATTATTTCTGCGGACGCTACCTGGCCATGCTCATCAAGCGGTATGAAGCTGCGGCTGGGGAATTTCCGGGGTCACCGGCGGCCCCTCTCCTGCGCATTGTC
>CBFRWL010000033.1:0-14158 GCA_965727025.1 uncultured Sphingomonas sp. | reverse complement strand
CCCGCTTCCACAACGACATGGCCGAGATCTTCGAGCATCGCCGCCGTGTTCATGAGCACGATGGCGTCGTCATCGACCACGAGGATCTTGCGCGGCAGGTCTTCGTCGCGGCGAGACTCGTCGGCGATCGGCCGTCGCTGCTCATCCGGCGCCTGAGCAGCGACAGGCAGCCAGATATGCGCGCGCGTCCCATTGCCGAGTTCGCTTTCGAGCTGGAGCGCCCCGCCGGACTGCCGCGCAAAGCCGTGCACCATCGACAGCCCAAGGCCGGTGCCCTTGCCGATGCCTTTGGTGGTGAAAAAGGGATCGGCCGCGCGCCCGAGCGTTTCCGCGTCCATTCCACTGCCATTGTCCGCGACGGTCAGCCGGACATAGCTGCCGGCAGCCAGATCTTCCACTTCGCCGCGCTTGAGCGGGCATTCTACCGCAGAGATTGAAAGCCTGCCGCCTTCCCGCATCGCATCGCGCGCGTTCACCGCCAAATTCAGCAGCGCCATCTCCAGCTGGTTGGTGTCTGCCGACACCAGCGGGAGGCCGGCCGCGAAGCGCGTCTCGATCGTAAGCGTGGGGCCGAGCGAGCGCTGCAGAAGCTCGGTCATCCCCGCCACCAGCTGCGCGACATTGACGCGCTCGACCTTGAGTTCCTGGCGTCTTGCGAACGCAAGCATGCGCTGAATGAGAGCGGCGCCGCGCTCCGCCGCCTGGACGGAATTGTCGAGGAGCTTCGTGATCCTGGGATCGTCCTTCGACACGCGCTTGCGCAACAGCTCCAGGCCGCTCATGATCGCCATCAGCAGATTGTTGAAATCATGCGCGACCCCGCCGGTGAGCTGGCCGATCGCCTCAAGCTTTTGCGACTGGAACAGCGCCTCGCGCGCCTCCTCAAGCTCACGCTGCGCCTGCTCCCGTTCGGTGACGTCGCGCGTGATCTTGGCAAAGCCGATCAGCTGGCCCTCATCATCATGAATCGCGTCGATCACCACGCTGGCGCGAAACCGCGTGCCGTCCTTGCGCACGCGCCACCCCTCGGCCGCAAATCTTCCCTCGCGCCGCGCCGTTTCAAGCGCGCGATGCGGCTCGCCGCGGTCACGGTCCTCGTCAGTGTAGAAGGATGAGAAATGCCGCCCGATGATCTCGTCGGCTGCATAGCCCTTGATGCGCTCGGCTCCGGTATTCCAGCTCGAGACCAGACCCGTCGGATCGAGCATGAAGATCGCATAATCGACGACCCCCTGGACCAGCAGGCGGAACTGCGTCTGGCTGCGCTCAAGCGCGGCCGTCCGCTCCACGACCCTCTGTTCCAGCGTTTCGTTGAGATCGCCCAGCCGGTTCGCCGCTTCACGAAGCGCGGCCTCGCTCCTGACGCGCTCGATATGGGCCCAGCTGCGCTCCGCCACCTCACGGATCGTGGCCAGTTCGTTCGACGTCCAACGATGCGATCCAGCGTGATGGATGGCCATCAGGGCGGTCAGCCGGCCTTCCTTGACGAGCGGCATGCAGATCGTCGCGCCGATGCCGATATTCTGAAATGTCGCGGCTTCTTCGGATGCAAGCTCGGTTAGATTGTCATTGACGATCAACGGCAGTCCAGCATTAAGCTTGCGAACCGCCAGCTCGCCGAAATCCGCCAGGCTATAATGGCCGACGATCGACTGCGATCCTTCGCGCGCCCAGTCGCCGCGGACCGTGAAACCATCCTGATCCGCATCCATATCCGCATAGGCACAATTGGAAACGCCGAGTTCGTCTCCGACCATGCGTGTGGTAATTGCAAGTATCTCGTCCGCGTCGGTGCTGGCGGCCGTGCGCTTGCCCAGCAGATCGAGGAAACGCAGGCGCGCCTCGCTCTCCCGCAGCGCCTGCTCGGCCTTGACTGCTTCCGTGGTCTCGACCACCACCGCCATCACCCCGGCGGGGGCGCCGTCATCGTCATAAACCGGCGAATAATCGAGGTTCATCCAGACGTCCTCGAACGTGCCGGTGCGATTGAGACGCAATAGATGATCCTTGTACGCAAGCGTCCCGCCAGCAAGGCCGACCTTCATGACATTGTCGTTGAAGTCGGCAACCTCGGGCCAGCCTTCGCGCACCTTGCTGCCAAGGATGCGCGGATGATTGTCGCCAGCGAACACGGAATAGCCGTCATTGTAGATCATGATGCCGTCCTCGCCCCACAGCATCACGAGCGGAATCGGGCAGTGCACGATGAAGGCCACCATGGCGCGCAAACTTTGCGGCCAGCATTCGATCGGCCCGAGCGGCGTCGACGCCCAATCGAAGGCGGCGATACGCTCTCCCATCTCACCGCCATCGGCGAGGAACTGCTCGATGCCGGCAGGACGGATCATGTTGTGCTTATTCACTCAGCCCCTCGGTTCAATCGTTATAATACGCGCGATGGAGCGAGCCTGTTCCCAGGCGCAGAGCAGCATCTCATGCTCCACCCCTTGCCAGAGAAGGCCAATACCCCCTCATGCCAGCCCCTGAAGCGAGCAGAAATCTCCCAAACGGTCATTCGTCCAAAACGAACGGTCGAGGATATCGAAGTCGCGCCTTACTTCATTCTTCTGAAGCGCAGCCGGCGATCGTAGCGCGGCAGGATCAGCGCTCCATCCTCGATCTTGAGGATTGACGGCCCGAACTTGCCGTCGCTGCCGGGATCGTTGCTCTCATATTGCTGCACGACAAGCGTGACAGCATCCTGGGACGCGCTCCAGGTGCCGGCGGCCGCTTCATCCAGAGCGCCATAGGAAAGCGCGTAGCGGAAATGGCCGTCCTTCGTAAGTTCAAGCCCTGCCGCTATTTCGATCTGGCCGCCGTCGTAACGGCCGGCGAGCTTGGCCGGGTGCAGATCGGCCGACAGAGCGGCGCTTGCCGAGAGCGCGATGAGCGGCGCCAACGCCAAAAGATGGCGGAGCTTCATCGCCCTTTGAACAGCCCGCCGAGGATGCCCCGCACGATACCGCCAACCACACCGGCGCCCGCGCCGCGCGCGGAGCCAAATACCTGCTTGCTGATCTCGTTCGCGACCTGGCGCCCGATCGCGGATGAAGCCGATCGCGCCGCTGATGTCGCCACCTTGTTCCAAGGGGAATTGGCCGCCTCGCGCTCTGCCTGACGCTGCGCTTGCGCATCGAGCCGGGCCTGCCGATCGGCATCGCGCTGTTGCTGCAAACGCTGCCGCTCGGCCTCCTTGGCGGCGCGGGCATCCTCTTTCGCCTGGGCGGCCGCTTGCTTTTCAGCCTCGGTCTTGGCGGCGGCTTCGGCAGCGGCAGCCGCCGCTTCCTGGGATTTGGCGGCGAGCAATTCCTGGGCGGATTCGCGGTCGACCAGCGTGTCATATTTGGAGCCGATCGCATCGGTCTGGATCAGCACCTTGCGTTCGTCCGGCGTGACCGGGCCGACACGCGAGCTAGGCGGCTTGATCAATGTGCGCTCGACCGGGGAGGGCGATCCGTCCGCCTGCAGCAACGAGACCAGCGCTTCCCCAACCTTGAGCTCGGTAATCACCGTAGCGACGTCGACATTGGGATTCGCGCGGAAGGTCTCGGCCGCCGCCTTCACCGCTTGTTGGTCCCGCGGGGTGAAGGCCCGCAGCGCATGCTGGACACGATTGCCGAGCTGTCCCGCAATCTTGTCCGGAATGTCGATCGGGTTCTGGGTGATGAAATAGACGCCGACCCCCTTCGAGCGGATCAGCCGAACGACCTGCTCCACCTTTTCGAGCAAGGCTGGCGGCGCATCGTCAAACAGCAGATGCGCTTCGTCGAAGAAGAACACGAGCTTGGGCTTGTCCGGATCGCCCACCTCGGGAAGGCTTTCGAACAGCTCGGAAAGCAGCCAGAGCAGGAACGTCGCGTAAAGCTTAGGGCTCGCCATCAGCTTGTCGGCGGCCAGGACGTTGACGATCCCGCGCCCCTGATCGTCCAACCCGATGAAATCGCTCATCGTCAGCGCAGGCTCGCCGAAAAAATGATCCCCGCCCTGGCTGCGAAGCTGGAGCAAGGCGCGCTGAATGGTGCCGACGCTCTGCTTCGAGACATTGCCGTAGGTGGTCGTCAGCTCATCGGCCCGCTCGGCGCAGTTGACCAGCATGGCTTGCAGATCATCGAGATCGAGCAATAGCAGCTGATCCTTGTCGGCGACCTGGAAGGCAATCGTCAGCACGCCTTCCTGCACGTCGTTCAGCCCCATCAGCCGCGACAGCAGTAGCGGCCCCATTTCGGAAACGGTGGTGCGGATCGGATGGCCCTGCTCGCCGAACAGATCCCAGAATTGCACGGGCGTGTCCGCATAGGCCCAATCGGTGTCCCCGATCTCCTCGGCACGCGCCTTGAAGGTCTCATGCATCTTGGACGTCGGGGACCCCGCCATGGCGAGACCGGAGAGATCGCCTTTGACGTCAGCGACGAACACCGGCACGCCGATCTTCGAAAATCCCTCGGCGATGCCCTGGAGCGTGACCGTCTTGCCGGTGCCGGTCGCGCCCGCGATCAGGCCGTGCCGATTGGCCCGGCGGAGGTTGAGCACTTGGCGCTGCCCACCGCCCAAGCCGATGAAAATGCCGTCGTCCGCCATCGGTGCCTCCACTCAACCTTTCCCAAGTCTAGGGAAGATTGGTGCCGGTGTGAACGGCGAAGAGGAGGGTCAGCTTCCTTTAAGCTCGATCCCGATGTAGCGCGCCGGCGAATTGCCGCGCTGAACAAGCAGCAGCACCGTCTGCCGACCGGACCGTTTCGCCTGGGTCACTACCGCGGCCGCAGCTTGCGGGTTGGTCACCGGCGTCTGGTTGATCGAAAGGATCAGATCGCCCCTGCGCAGGCCCTTGGCGGCCGCATCGCTGGATTGATCGACAGTGGTGATGACCACCCCGTGAACGTCGCCGCGAACCCCAAGCTGATTGGCGATATCGGGCGTGAGGGTGGCCAGGCCAAGCCCGATTTGCGCGCTGGTGGCAGCGCTGCCACCGCCGCCACCGCCTTGACTGTTGTCATCACCATCGTCGCCAAAGTCATTGCCCTGCGCCAGCTGCTCTTCGGGGGGGCGTTGGCCGACGACCGCTGTGACATTCATCCGCTTGCCGTTGCGGATCAGGTCAACCGGGACGCGCGACCCGACCGGCAGGTTGGCGACAATGTAGGATAAGGTGTTGTCCGGCGTCACATCCTGGTTGTTGACACGGACGATGACGTCGCCCTGCTGGATGCCGGCGCGCGCGGCAGCCTGGCCGGGCTCGACCCGCGCGACGATCTCGCCGCGGTTCTTCGGCAGGTTGAGCGCGGTGGCGATCTCGTCGGTCATCGGCTGGATCCCGACCCCGAGATAGCCGCGCGAAATCTTGCCGCCCTTCTTGAGCGCATCGATCACCGGCTTGGCTTCTTCAGCCGGAATGGCGAAGCCGATGCCGACATTGCCGCCGGTCGGCGAGAAGATCGCCGTGTTGATGCCGATCACATTGCCGTTGAGATCGAACATCGGGCCGCCCGAATTGCCCTGATTGATCGAAGCATCCGTCTGGATGTAGCGATCATAGGCGCCGCCCAGCCCGATGTTGCGATGGAGCGCCGAAACGATCCCCGCCGTCACGGTGCCGCCGAGGCCGAAGGGATTGCCGATCGCGATCACCCAATCGCCCACGCGCGTGCGCGTCGAATCGCCGAACTCCACGAACGGGAGGTTGCGCGCCTCGATCTTGAGCAGGGCGAGATCGGACGCCACGTCGCGTCCCACCAGCGTCGCCTTATATTCCTTGCGGTCGGGCAGCGTCACCGTGATCGCGCCGATCACCGGCTTGGCCGCAACCGTGCCATCGGGCGCGCCGGAAATGACGTGGTTGTTGGTGACCACATAGCCGTCGGGCGAAACGATGAAGCCCGAGCCGAGCGACGTCGCCTCGCGCGTCACCGGCTGGCCATTGTTGTCGCCGCCGCCGAATTGACCGAAGAAATCCCCGAACGGCGTGCCGGCGAACGGATTGTTCTGCTGAACCTGAACCTTTTGCGTCGTGGAAATATTGACCACCGCGGGCGCGAGCTTGGCGGTGAGATCGGCGAAGCTCATCGGTGCGCCGGCGCGCGGCGCGGCGGCGGCTATATTTCCGGGTGCATTCTGTGCGACCTGCGCGCTGAGCGGCTGCTGCATGAGCATGGTTGCTGTGGTGCCGCCCGCAAGCAGAGCCGCGGTGATGGCATAGGCATAGCGCACGATGGGACTTCTCCTGATTAGCTCTCAGTCGGTCATAGGCCCAGAACAGGGCATCGCAAAACTGCGAAAGCGGGCCTGAACGGAAATTGAATGAATGCCGGCACGGTTCACGGCCGCCCCTTGAACTGACGCAGATACTCGTTGTCGGGCGAAAGGATCACGGTTGATTCACCCGCAGCCTCCTGCCCGTCCACGCCGAACGTCCGGCGATAGGACTGCATCGCCCGATAAAACTCGTAAAAGTCGGGATCTTTCCCGAAGCTGTCCGCATAGACCTTGGAAGCCTGGGCGTCGGCGTCGGCGCGGATGATCTGCGCTTGCTGGCTGCCCTGGGCGCGCAGCGTCAGCGCCTCCTGCTGGCGGGCGGTACGCATCCGCTGGAAGGCGGACTCGAGCGGCGTGCCGCTCGGCAGATCAGCCCGCTTGATGCGAACATCGACGATCTGCGCGCCATATTGCCGCGCGACCCGATTGAGCCGGGCCTGGATATTATGCATCACCGCTCCGCGTTCGGGGCTGAGCAGCGCCGAGAAAGGCCGCGTCCCAAGCTCATTGCGGAGCGCCGAACCGAGGATCGGCCGCAATGCCTCGCCAACGCGCTGCTCGCTGCCCGCGCTCACATACATGCGCAGCGGATCGACGATGCGATAGCGGGCAAAGGCGTCGACCTCGAGACGAAGCTGGTCGGTGGAAAGCACCGGCTGGCGCTGCATGTCGAAATCCAGCACGCGCTTGTCGACCCATACGACATTGTCGACAAAGGGAATACGCGCGATCAGGCCCGCGCCGGTATGACCGAAAGCCTCGTTCGGCTCATATTTGTTCACAACCGCATAGGGGTTGCCGAGCCGGACGATCAACGCCTGTTTGGTCTCGGGGACCACCGCGAAGATGCTGGAGAGAAGGATCACCAGCGCGATCAGACCCAAGGCCCAGGGAATCGGGTTACGCATCGTCATTGCGCCGCCTCCGCAGACGCACGCGGCGGTGCCGTTCTTATTTGCGGCAAGGGAAGATAGGAATTCACCCCTGGCGCCTCGATGATGGTCTTGTTGGTCTTCGCGAGCACTTCTTCCATGGTCTCATAATACATGCGCCGGCGGGTCACTTCCGGGGCGAGCTTATACTGTTCGTAAACGCGATCGAACGCCGCCGCTTCGCCCTGGGCTTTCGCCGATAGCTGCTGCGCATAAGCGCGCGCCTGGTTGATGTAGGTCTGCGCGGTCTGCTGCGCGGCCGAGACTTCCTTGAACGCATCGACCACTTCCGCGGGTGGATCGGCCTGCTTGATCGCGACGCCCTGGATGGCGATGCCCGAATGATAGCCGTCAAGGATTTGCTGCATGCGGCCGGTCACGCGAAATTCGATCTCGCTCCGCTCCGGCCCGATCGCATTGGTCAGCGTCACCCGGGCGATCTCGGCGCGCATCGCGCTTTCGGCGACCTGCTTGACCGTATCGTCCGGGTCGGCAAGCTCGAGCAGGTAAAGCTGCGGATCGCGAATATTCCAGCGGACCGAATAAGCGAGATCGACCAGATTCTGATCGCCGGTCAGCATCAGATTCTCGGATTCCGCCGAGGTCGAGCCGATATCCTGCACGCGAATATCGTCGACGTTGATGGTGGTTACCTTGTCGATCGGCGACGGCAGCGTCATGCTCATGCCCGGCGTCAATAACCCGGCATAGCTTCCAAAGCGCATCACCACGCCGCGCTCCTGGGGCTCGATCCGATGCACGCTCGTCAGCAGCAGCCAAAGCAGGACGACTAAACCAATGCCATAAAGCCACAACGGCCGGCCACCAGGCGCGATCCAACCGCCGCCGGGTCCGCCGAAGCGCTGCCGTCCGCGTCTGAGCAGCTCATCGAGCGCACTCGGCCCGAAATTGCTGCGCTTGCCGGTCGGGCGCTTGCGCGGCGGCTGGCTCCAGGGGCTGCGCGGGCCGAGCCCATCGTCACCGCCACCGCCGCCGCTGCCGCCGGAGCCTCCCCCTGAACCACCGCCGCCCCAGGGGCCGTCTCCGTCGTTGAACATGGGATTTGCCAAGGTTTTCTCGTTTCGACCGTGCTTGTCAGGAGCCTTTATAGGGAGCGACGGTGCGGAAAAACAGTGCCATCCCGCCGATCGCGGGTCTATGGCGCCTGCATGTCAACAGAAATTGCCAGCATCATTGCATCTCTCGACGCCATTCGAGACCCGATCTCGGGCAAAGGCTTGGCCGAAAGCGGCCGCGCCAGCCCGCCGCGTTTGAGCGACGGCGCCGCCAGCATCGTGCTCGATGTCACCGGTCTGTCCGCCGACACCCGCCTCAAGCTCGAGGCCGATATCAAGCAAGCGGTCGGCGCGCTTGAAGGCGTGCAATCGGTCCGGGTTGCGATGACGAGCGAAAAGCGCGGGCGTCGCATCATTGCTATCGGCTCGGGCAAGGGCGGCGTCGGCAAATCGACGCTTTCGGCCAATCTCGCCATAGCGCTGCACCGGCTGGGGCTGAAGGTAGGGCTCGTCGATGCCGACATTTACGGCCCGTCGCAGCCCCGGCTGATGAATACCGAAGGCGTCAAGCCCGACGCGCGCGAGGACAAGCTGCTCCCCGTGCCGACGCATTTCGGGGTGCCGATGCTTTCGATCGGCCATCTCGTAAAGCCCGGCCAAGCCGTTGCCTGGCGCGGCCCGATGGCCGGAAACGCGCTCGGCCAGATCATGGACGCCGATTGGGGCGACACCGAGCTTCTGATCGTCGATCTGCCGCCGGGCACCGGCGATATTCAGCTCAGCATGATCCAGCGTCACAAGCCGGCGGGCGCGGTCATCGTCTCGACGCCCCAGGATCTGGCGCTGATCGATGCCGCGCGCGCGATCGACCTGTTCAATCAGACGAACATACCCGTTGTCGGGCTCGTTGAGAATATGGCCGGCTATGCCTGCCCGCATTGCGGGGAGATTTCCGATCCGTTCGGGGCAGGCGGTGCCGAGGCAGCGGCGCGGCAGATGAGCCTGCCGTTCCTCGGCCGCGTCCCGCTCGATATCGCCATTCGTCGCGCTTCGGACGCCGGCGAGCCGCCTGCTACCGACCCGCAGGACCGCATCTTCGCGCCCATCGCGAACAAGCTGGCGCAGTGGTTGAACAAGGGAGCGGGCTGAGGGTTCTTGAGACGAAGCCTCGCAAATCGCTGGAGACATCGATGCCGCTGACCACCGACTCCGAAATCGCGGAGCTGCTGACCCAAAGCCGCACCATTGCCATGATCGGCGCCTCGGACCGCCCCGATCGGGACAGCAATCATGTCATGAAGTTCCTCCAGGATCAGGGCTATCGCGTCCTCCCCGTCAATCCCCGCATCACCGGCGAGCATATCCACGGCGAATATGTGTGGCGCGAACTTTCGCAGATCGGCGAACCGATCGACATCGTCGACATCTTCCGCAATTCCACCGATGCGGCCGCTGCCGTGGACGAAGCGATCGCTGCCGGTGCGAAAGCCGTCTGGATGCAGCTTGGGGTCGTCAACGAGGCTGCCGCCGCCCGAGCGGAAGCGGCGGGCCTCAAAGTGGTGATGAACCGCTGCCCGAAAATCGACATCCCGCGGCTAGGGCTACTCAAGCGATCGGCGTCTGCCTGAACCGGCCCCCACGGCTCCGGATCGGAACGCGGCCCTAGTGTTCGCGTTGTTGTCGGGGGCGGCCGAACCAAGGTGCGCCCTTTTTCGCACTAAGACCAGGCCGCTCCTCAAACCAACGAGAGGATGCCGCAATGAAAACAAGATCTTATGCTTTGGGGCTATGCTGTTTAGCCGCGGGGGCGGCGCTGATGCCGATTGCATCGCCGGTCATGGCGCAGCCTGCGGATGAGGACATCATCGTGACCGGCCGCTACGGCCGCGTACCGGATAATGTGCAAAGCCTGTCGCAGCATGTCAGCTATGCTGATCTCGATCTCAGCACGGCGGCCGGGCGCAGCGAACTGAAGCATCGCATCAGCCTCACGGCGCGCTATCTGTGCGGAAAGCTTGGCGAAAGCGACACATCCGATCCGGTTGCTCCTTCCTGTCGGGATGCTGCGACCAAAGACGCGATGAATCGGGTCGGTACGATCGAGGAGCATTTTGCGCCGCGCGGCACGGCATGGGCGCGCGGACCTGCCTGGGCGCCGCCCTATCCCTCCGATTGGGCAACCACTTACCCCTGAGGACGAAGCAGGCTGGGCCGGCAGACTGCGCTGCAGGCTATCGGCCCAGCCGTTGCTCCCAAGCCAGGGCATGGCTGACGATCGTATCGAGGTCGTCATAGCGCGGGCGCCATTGCGTGCGATCCAGGATCCGGCTGTTGTCGGCGACCAGCGCGTCGGGATCACCCGCGCGGCGCGGCCCCATGCGCCGGTCGAGCGTCAGCCCTGCAACGCGATCGACCGAATCGAGCACATCGAGCACCGAGAAACCACGGCCATAGCCGCAGTTCATGATATGGCTCTGCTCGGCGTCACCCATGAGCAGCTCCAGCGCGTGGAGATGCGCATCGGCAAGATCGGTGACGTGGATATAGTCGCGCACGCCCGTTCCGTCGGGCGTATCGAAATCGGTGCCGAAGACCGAGACGAACTCCCTTTTCCCAGTCGCCGCTTCGGCGCCGACCTTGATGAGATGGGTGGCGCCCGCCGTCGATTGGCCTGACCTTCCCTGGGGATCCGCGCCCGCGACGTTGAAATAACGCAGCGCGCAATAGTTCATCGGATGCGCGGCGGCGACATCCTTGAGCATCGCTTCGGTCATTAGCTTGGACATGCCATAGGGGTTGATCGGGCGGGTCGGCATGTCTTCCTTGACCGGGATCACCTCGGGAATGCCGTAGGTCGCCGCGGTCGAAGAAAAGATGAAATGCCTGACGCCGCCGGTGACCGCACTTTCGATCAGGCTGCGGCTGTTGGCCGTGTTGTTGCGATAATATTTGAGCGGATTTTCGACCGATTCGGGCACCACCACCGATCCAGCGAAATGCAGGATCGCGCCCACCCGATGATCGGCCAGCACGCGGCCCACCAGCGCCGGATCGCCGATATCGCCCTCGACAAAGGCGGCACGTTCATCGACCGCCCAGCGAAACCCGGTCACCAGATTGTCGATCACCACCACCGGCCAGCCCGCGTCCGCCAGCGCCAGGACGGCATGGCTACCAATATAGCCGGCACCGCCGGTGACAAGGATTGAAAAGGGCTTCACGAACGGCTTCTCCCTCGATTGGGCTGAATTTCTTCAGAATCTCTTGGCACTGCTTTTGTTCAAAGATGATGAACGGGCCGCCGGCTCTGCTGCCGGATCGCATCCAGCGCCGCGATCGTATCGACGTCACGCAGAATGCTGTCGTCGGTCCAGGCGAGCGTCTCGATTCGGCCGGCCTCCGATTCGAACAATCGCCGCGCGCCGATATCGCCTTCCAGCTTCCGAAGTTCCGGGAAGAAGCCCCGCCCCCAGAGCACCGGATTGCCGCGCCTTCGTTCGAAAGTGGGAATGATGATGGACGTGAGTGACGCTTTGTCCGCCATCCGGCGCAGCAACAGCGGGGGGATCAGCGGCATGTCGCCCAGGCAGATGATCGCTGCGTCCCACGCTGACGGCACGACGGCAATGCCAGCCGCAAGCGAGCGCGCCATGCCTTCGGCATGATCTTCAGCCAGAACGAATGCTGCGCTCCGGTCCCTCAGCGCCTGACGGACCCGATCTGCGTCATGCCCGAGCACCACGATCGGCGGCGGCAGGCCTGCGGCATCGATGGCATCGGCAACATGCGCGATGATCGGCTTGCCGTCGAGATCGGCGACGAGCTTGTTCGCGCCCATTCGCCGCGATTGTCCGGCGGCAAGGATGATCGCACCGCAGCGGCTGGTCATAGATGCTGGCGCCAGGCCGCTATGATCCCGGCCATGATCGACAGAGCGATCTCGGCGGGATTGGCGGCACCGATCGAGAGCCCCACCGGGCCATGGATGCGCGCGAGATTTTCGGGACTGATTCCGGCGGCCCCGAGCCGTTCCAGCCGCGCGGCGTGGCTTTTACGCGATCCCAGCGCGCCGATATAAAAAGCCGGCGAAGCGAGCGCGATCATCAGCGCCGGATCGTCAAGCTTGGGATCATGGGTCAGCGTGACGATGGCCGAGGCGCCATCGGGCTGCCATTCGGGGAGCACCTCATCGGGCCAGCGCGTGTCGATATTGGCGCCGGGGAAACGCTCGGGCGTCGCAAAGGCGGTGCGCGGATCGATGATCAAGCTTTGATAGCCGAGCTGCGCCGCCATTGGCAGCAGCGCCTGGCTGATATGGACCGCGCCGATGATCGCCAGCCGCAAGGGGGGATCGTAGGTCTGGATAAAGGCGTTCTCGCCGGGCTGCTCGCCTGCAAGGCTTCGGCCCGAGGAGAGATCGGTGGTGACCGTCAGCCGCTCGCCTGCCTTGCGGCTGCGTATGATCTTGCCGAGTAGTTCGGGAGGAAACGCATCGCCGTTAATCGGCTGGACGAAAATCGAAATCTGTCCGCCGCAAGCGAGCCCGACTTCCCACGCCTTGGCTTCGCTGACGCCATAATCGAGCCGCCGCGCTTGACCCGCGGCGATCGCCTCGATCGCCTGGGTGATCACGTCGCCTTCGACGCAGCCGCCGCTCACCGATCCTTCGAACAGCCGATCCTCGCGAACGATCAGATGGGCGCCGCGCCGCCGCGGCGCCGAGCCCCAGGTCTGGATCACGGTGGCGATGGCGGTGCGATGCCCTGCCTCCCGCCATTTGGCTTCGGTCGCGAGCAGATGGCCGAGTTCGTCGATTGCGGGTGGGAAAAGCATGTGCCTCCCTACTCTTCTCTCCACCTTTATGGCCAGCCTTGACTCTTTGCCGAAGCCTGAGTCATCTTAGAACAAATAGGGAACATAGATGAGTGAGTCGGCTGCCGCCATTGCCGCCTTGAAGCGCCAAATCGCCTCACTGGAGGGCCGTAAAGCCGCGCGCCTTGAAGATCTCTTCTCCTTTGGAGCAGAGGCTGTCGATGCCCGGCTGGGCGGCGGCCTGGCCTATGGCCGCGTCCATGAGATTTTCGCGGCCGATGCGGAAGATGGATCGAACGCAGCCGGCTTCGCGCTGATGCTGGCGATGCGGGCAGCCTCCGGCGCGACTCCGATCCTGTGGCTTCGGCCGCGCATGGCGGAAGCGAGCGGAGGCCAGCTTTATGCGCCCGGATTGATCGAGCTCGGGCTCGATCCGGCAAGGTTGATTCTCGCGATCGCGCCGGACGAAGCCGCCCTGCTCAAGGCCGCGGGGGACAGTCTGCGCTGTGTGGGGCTTGGCGCGGTGGTGATCGAACTGGGGCGCGATGCGCGTGGGGTTGATCTCACCGCCAGCCGCCGGCTTGCGCTCGCCGCCGAACAATCGGGCATCGCTGCGCTGTTGCTGCGGGCGGATGGCAAACCTTTGCCGAGTGCCGCGCAGACGCGCTGGCGGGTGGCGGCTACAGCCTCGGCGACGCTGGCGGCAAATGCCCCCGGCGGGCCTGCTTTCAACCTCGAACTGCTGCGCCATCGCGGCGGCCCGGACGGGCTTGGCTGGCGCGTGGAGTGGGATCGTGACCAATGCATTTTCCGAGAAGCGCCGCTTCCTGGCGTTGTTCTTCCCATTCCTGCCGGCCGACCGACTGCGGCGGGAGCAAGGGCAGCCTGAAGCACCCTTCGCCTTTGCGGAGAAGGAGCGCAATGCGATGCGCCTCGCCGCCGTCGATCCGGAGGCGCTGGCGCTTGGGCTGGTTCCCGGCGTCACGCTGGCGGACGCCCGCGCCTATGTTCCCCATCTGCTTGTGTTCGATCATGATCCGCAGGCGGACCAGCGCCTGCTCGAACGGCTTGCCGATGGCTGCGAACGCTGGTCGCCCATCGTGGCGCTCGATCCGCCCGATGGTTTGCTGCTCGATATTACCGGCTGCG
>CBFRWL010000032.1:0-14307 GCA_965727025.1 uncultured Sphingomonas sp. | reverse complement strand
ATCCGGTAGACCTTGTTGACCTTGCTCTCGATGGTTTCGGCGATCGAGCGCATGCCTTGGTTATCCTCAAGAATCCAGCCGATCTCGCCCCGCGTCGAGCCGTAATTCTCAACCGAGGCGCGGCGGATATATTCGATCATCATGAAGGCGAGCTGGCTTGCAAGCCGCGTCCCCTGGAGCTTCTTGACCACGCCCATGAGCGGCACCCGCATGGTGCGAACTTTCGGATGCCGCAGCCGCCACAGCAGCTTTGCAAAACCGAACGGAAAGAGCGAGCCATTGAGATCGCGTGTCAGCTCGTTGAGATCGGGCAGCGTCATCATGAAGGCGACGGGCTCGCCTTCGACCTCGGCCACGCGGATCAGATCCTCGAACACGATCGGCTTCAGCTTCTTGCCGGTGTAGGCGATCTCGCTGGCGGTGATCGGCACGAATCCCCAATTGTCTGACCAGGCATCGTTGAGGATCGAAAGGATGAGCGCGGCTTCCTCGTCGAACCGGCTCTTGTCGACCTGACGCACGCGGATTCGCGGGTTGCGCTCGCCCGAGGCAACGATGCGCTGCACCAGCGGCGGAAATTCCTGGGTGATGTCGAGATCATAGGTCAGGAGATCCTTGATCCCCTGATACCCAAGCGCCTCGACCCAAGGTTGATAGGCGGGGTTCGCATGCCCCATCATCACAGTGGGCGGATGGTCATGTCCCTGCACGAGGAGCCCGGGCTCTTCCCAGATCGAGCAGCTGATCGGCGCCATCGCGCTCGTCATGCCCTTGCTACGAAGCCAATCCTCCGCGGTTTGGATCAACAAGTTCGCGGCTTCGGCATCGGCGGCTTCCAGCAAACCCCAATTGCCGATTCCTTTGCCGCCGCCCTGTTCGGCAGGCATGCCCAGAAGCAGATGATCGATATGCGCCGAAATCCGCCCGACAATCTTGCCCCCGCGTTCCGCCAGATAGAGCTGCTGTTCGGCATGCTCGTAAAAGGGGTTCTTGCCGGGCGTGATCAGCTCCAGCGCCTCCATCCGCAGGGGCGGCACCCAATTGGGGTCGTTCGCATTCAGCCGATAGGCGACATCGACGAACGTCTTGCGGTCATGCTTGCCGCCGACGGGGCGGACGCTCAGTGGCGCTGCCACGAATTAGTCGCGCTGACGCTGACGCGGGTGGCCGGTCGCAACGCCGCCTGACAGCTGGGCCACCCGTGGATAAAGCTTCGCGACTTCCGGCGTGTAGCCGAGGTTGAATACCGTCGGACTTTTCTCCGGCCGATCCGGCCGCTCGTAAAAGGTCCCGAACAAACGATCCCACAAGAAACTGGTGATGCCGAAATTGCCGGTCTCATCGTGGAAATGGTGCGCCATGTGGCGCGCCTTCATCGCGATCAGATATTTGTTGCGTGGCTTGTATGCCAGATGCTGGATGCAGTGGCAGAACTCGTAAAAGGCGGTTGTCAGCAATCCTGCGGAAACCGCAGCCAAGGCTCCGCCCGTGCCGCCGATCAGCCAGCCAACCGGCGCTGTCGCCAGTACGATCGTGGGCAATGTGGTATGGAGCGCGCCGAACAACACTTCGAGGTGGTTGGGATCCTGATGATGATCATAATGGATCCGCTTCCAGGTCGCGGCCAGCATGGGTACCTTGAACATCCAGCGGCTATGGAGGATCCAGCGGTGAATCACGTACCAGGCGAGCGGATAGACCAATATCGCCGCAGCAATTGCCGCAGCGGTTTGCAGCGCCGGCGCCGGGTAGCGGGATGATAGCGCCGCGCAAACCACGGCCAGCAGCAGATAAGCGATGATCGCCGGATATTGAAAATAGGCCATAACGAGCTCGCGGAACGTCATCTTGTCCAGATGATGCGAGCGCTTCCAGAAGCTGCCGCGGAGGGAATGGCTGGTCGTCACGAAACTATCCTCGGATCCATCAAGCAGGCTATGTAGGGTCAATGCGGCGCTTTTGCGACGAAATCTTGGACACTCATTCTTCCGTCCGGATCAGCACCATCTCGCCAATCAGCAGAAACAGCGCGAATGGTGCCCAGGCCGCCAATAACGGCGGATAGGCGCCCAGATTTCCCATCGCGAGGGCGAAGTTGTCCGCCACAAAATAGAGAAATCCCAGCGCCATGCCGATCACGGCGCGAATGAACAGGCGCCCCGAGCGCGCGGTGCCGAACGCGGCGACACCGGCAAGCAACGGCATCAGGATGGCAGACATCGGCCCTGAAATCTTGTGCCACAATCCCGACTCCAAGGTTTCCGTCGGGCGGCCTGCCGCAGCCAGATCGTGAATGGCTGCGCGCAACGCACCGAAAGAAAGTTCGTCTGCATTCACCGTGGAGAGCGTAAATCTGTCAGAGGCCACGCCGCCACCAAAAGCCATGCGCGGCAATGTCACAACGCGTCCCGACCGCACGTCGAATAAGGAGACGTTGTGCATCAGCCATCCGCCGGATGCGGCGACGGCGGTCGCTCCTTTGAAAATACGCTGCAGTTCGCCGCCATTGCGGTCGTAAATCGTCACGCCATGAAGCTCGGTGGCGGCGTTTCGGCCGGTGACAAGATCGGCATGGATGAGATCGTCGCCATGACGGACCCACACGTCGCGCTTTGTGCCTGAGCGGTTCGGTACCGGCCCATAATCGGCGGCCTGCCAGGCGTTGAGCGTCATTGTCGCTCGCGAGACGACCCGATCATTGAACCAGAAGGAAAGGGCCGCAATGCCGATACTGGCAAGCACCAGCGGAGCCAGGATCTGGTGCGCGGAAACCCCCGCCGCTTTCATCGCGATCACTTCGCTGTTCTGGTTGAGCGTCGCCAGCGTGATCAATGTGGCAAGCAGGGCGGAAAAAGGAAGGAAGCGGGCCACGATTTGTGGGGCGCGCAGCAACAGATAATGCCAGATCTGCGGCTCGCCATTGCCGGGATAAGCAAGAATGCTCCCGGATTCTCCCAGCAGATCGAGCGCCAGCAACACGATCACCAGCGATGTGAGCACTGCCACGAAGCGGATCACGAACATGCGCGCCATGTAAAAAGTGATGGTGCGCGATGCGAAAAATTCGACGTTCATGCCGCCGCGGCTCCATCTCTGTTCTTGCCGAACGGCAAGCGCCTGCGGATCCATCCGCCGAGCTGAGCCGCCCCTCGCTCGAGCGTTCCAATCGGCTGCCCGCCTGGAACGTGCGCGAGCGTCCGGTACATCCACCACACCAGGGCACCGAACAGCAGCAGCGGCGTCCACAACGCAATGAGCGGGTCGATCTTGCCAAGCGCGGCAATGCTGGTCGCATATTCGTTGATCTTGTGTTGGGTCACCAGAATCACGATCGACAGAAAGACGCCGAGCCCCGAGGATGAGCGCTTGGGCGGAACGGCTAACGCCAGGCCGAGCAGGGGCAGCAGAAACATGGTCGCTACTTCCACGAGCCTGAAGTGAAATTCCGCGCGATATTCATCTCGCACCTTCGGCGCGGTATTGCTCCGGTGCGCCACGATTGCGAGTTCGGGCATGGTCAGCTCGAGATCCTTGCCGCCGCGCTCCCTGAAGGCACCGGTTTTAGGCAGGTCGATGGGCAGGTCATGCCCCACGAAGCGCAGCACCCGTGGCGTCTTGAACTGCGGGGCATTATGCACGAGCACGCCGTTGGCGAGCCGCAATATGATCGTGTCGGGATCGTCCGTCGCCATGAAGGCGCCATGGTCGGCGGTGACGGCCAGGCTCTTGCCGTCCTTGGATTCCGCCATGATGAAGAGGCCCGTGAGATCGCGCCCGCCGTTCCGGCTTTGCTCGACCCGGAGCGTCATCCTTTTCCCGAGCTTGGTGAACTCGCCCACCTTGATCGAGGCGCCGAGCGCGCCCGACCGCAGCTCGAACCTCAGGCCTTCATAGGCGTAACGTGTGTAGGGCTGCAGGAAGCCGACGATGCCGAGATTCACGACGGCGAGGCCGATCGCATAATAATAGGGGACCCGCAGCAGCCGGCCATAACCGAGGCCGACCGCCCGCATCACGTCCAGCTCGGACGAAAGCGCCAGCTTGCGGAACGCGAGCAAAATCCCCAGCATCAACCCGATCGGAATGCCCAGCGACATATATTCCGGGATCATGTTGGCGAGCATCCGCCAGACGACGCTGACCGGCCCGCCTTCGGACGCGACGAAGTCGAACAGCCGGAGCATCTTGTCGAGCAGCAGCAGCATTGCCGCGACCACCAGCGTGGCGGTCAGGGGAACCGCGATGAGGCGCGCGATGTAGCGGTCGACCTGGGTCGAATTTCCCAACTGTGGACGCCTCATGACCATGTTTTAGCCGCAAACTAATCCGATCTAAGCAACACAGGAGGGTTTTATCGCCCGGTTCTGCGTCTGCGGCGGGCTATAGCTTCCAGGAGTCGGCAGGTCATGTTCAAACTGATGGGAACAGCGATGATCGCAGCGACCGTGTTGGGCGGTTCGCTGTCCGTTGCCCGTGCAGAGGCGATGAACGCTGCCGCGCCCGTCTGCGAATCAGGAAATTCTCCCGCTATTCTCCTGCATGTCGCGGGCATCAGCTCGGCAAGCGGTACGATCCGCGTGCAGGCCTATGGCGGGGACCCTGCGCGTTATTTCGACAAGGGCTCTTACCTGGAGCGGATCGATCTGCCGGCAAGCAAGGCCAGCGACGTGTGCGTGCCGCTGCCGAAGCCCGGCTTGTACGCGATCTCGGTACGGCATGACGTCAACGGCAACGGCAAGAGCGATATGCGCGACGGCGGCGGCATGTCGGGCAACCCGAGCATGTCGTTGTGGGACCTGATCGTGAAGCGCAAGCCGGATCCAAGCACCGTGCAGGTCAAGGTCGGCAATAGCGTTACGCCGGTCCGGGTCGTGATGAATTATGTGCAGGGCGGTGCGTTCAAGCCGCTTGCCGCTGCAAGGCCTTAGTCGATGGCCCGGGTCGCGCTGCTCTCCAATCCGAAATCGACCGGCAATCGTTCGCTGCTGCCACGGATTCGCAGTTTCTGCGCCGCCCATAAGGACATCTTCCATTATGAGGTGGAGCATGTCGATCAGATCGGCGAAGCGCTGCGGACGATCGCACAGGTCGAGCCGAAGGTGCTTGTCATCAACGGCGGTGACGGCACCGTGCAGGCCGCGCTGACCGAGCTCTATCATGGCGACCATTTCGGCGAACATGTGCCGCCGGTGGCCGTGTTGCCGAACGGCAAGACCAATCTGATCGCGCTCGATCTCGGGGCGGTCGGCGATCCGCTGGAAGCGCTTGATCGCGTCCTGGAGCTCGCCCGCCACGATCTGTCGGACCATCTTGTCGCGCGCGAGCTGATCGCGCTTTCGGACGGCAGCGCCAATGCCAGGCCGGTGCTCGGAATGTTCCTCGGCGGCGCGGGGCTTGCCGATTCGATCCTGTTTTGCCGCAACAAAATCTATCCGCTGGGCCTGCCCAACGGTTTCAGCCATGTCCTGACGGCGCTCGCCGTATTCGCCTCGCTGATTTTCGGCGCGCGCGCGAATTTCCTTCCGCCGAGGCCCAACCCGGTGAGGGTCTCGCTGCGCCGCCAGGGGCAGTTCCAGGGGCAATTCGCCCTGCTGATCGTCACGACTCTGCACAAGCTGCTGTTGGGGGTGGGCACCAATGCCGCCGGACCCTCCAAGGGTTGCCTGAAACTGATGATGGTGGATCAGAGCCCATCCGCGCTGCTCCGTGCGATCATCGGCGGCATTTTCGGACGCGTCGGGCCGCGTACGCGTGGCATCCATTTGGAGCGGGGGGACGAGATCCGCATCGAAAGCGACCGCTCCAGCGTCATCCTCGATGGCGAACTTTTCGAAGCGACCAAGGGCCGGCCGATCGTCCTGAAGCCGACTGCGCCGGTACCCTTCCTCAAGCTGGCAGCGTGACGCCCAGGCTCAGCTGTTGAGCGACCGGGTGGATATGGCGGACGGGAAGCAGCAACTCATCGACCTCGTCGCGAACGAGCTTGATCAGCCGGTTGACCCCCGCGTTGCCGATGTCGCCGCATATATAGCCGGCCAGCATGGATCGGCGCGCGCCGTGCTTTTTTACGGCTCTTGCCTCCGCCAATCGCAGCTCGATGGGCTGATGCTGGATTTCTACCTGATCGTTGACGATTACCGGACCGCCTATTCCAAGGCTTGGCTGGCCAATGCCAACCGCCTTCTTCCTCCCAACGTGTTCCCGGTCGAAACCAAGGGCATCGCCGCCAAATATGCCGTGCTCAGCCAGGCTGATTTCGCGCGGCTGGCCTCCGCCCGTACCCGCAACGTTTCGGTATGGGCACGCTTTGCCCAGCCGAGCCGCCTCGCATGGGTGCGAGATGAGGCCAGCCGACTGGAAACCATAAAGGCCGTAGCGTACGCGGCACCCGCATTGCTTTCCGCAGCACGGCCGATGCTCGCGCAGGACATACAGCCACTCGATCTCTGGCGAGGTGCGTTCGCGTTGACCTATTCCGCCGAACTGCGCGCCGAACGAACCGAGCGTGGGCAATCGGTGGTCGATGCCGAGCCCGCGCGCTATCTCGCGTTCACCCAACCCGCCCTCTCCGCGGCGGCGATCGATCTTGCTGCGCCTGTGACCGGCGATCAGCGAAGGATCGCGCGTTCTGCCTGGCGTCGCCGCCGCATCGAAGGCAAGATGCTCACGGTGCTGCGCCTGGCCAAGGCGAGCCTGACCTTTGCGGACGGCATCGATTATCTGGCGTGGAAGATCAATCGGCATGCGGGCACGCAGATCGCGATCCGCAACTGGCAGCGCCGCTGGCCGATCATGGGCGCGCTTATTTTGTTACCGCATTTATTGAAACGAGGCGCGGTCCGCTGACGCGGCGCCGCATGGCGGCCGCGATCGCATCGCTCAGCGCGTTGATCGTGAACGGCTTGCGGAGGAGCTCATGATCGGAGAAGCCCTCGCTTTCGCCCGCCTCGCCCGCATAACCTGTCACGAACAGCACGGCGATGGCAGGAAAGCGGCGGAGCACCTGCCGCACCAGTTCGGGGCCATTCATCCCCGGCATGACCACGTCGCTGATCAAGAGTTCGAACTTGTCGTCATCATTCAAATGCGCGAGCGCTTCTTCGCTCGAGCCGAAGGCGAGCGGCCGGTGCCCCAGCTCGTTGAGCGCCGCGACTGTGGATGAGCGGACGCGCGGATCGTCTTCGACAAGCAGGATCGAGAGCGAACGATGCTGCGCCTCGGCATCGTCCACCACTACGGCCAAATTCGCCGGGCCCTTCGCGCCGGCATGGTGGCGCGCGATATAGAGCGAAACAGTCGTGCCCTCGCCAAGCCGCGACTTGATCGCGACTTCGCCGCCCGATTGACGCACGAACCCGAACACCTGGCTCAGGCCGAGGCCGGTGCCGCGGCCCACCGGCTTCGTCGTGAAAAATGGCTCGAACGCGCGCTCTTGGGTGCGTTCATCCATGCCATGACCTGAATCGATGACAGAGATCCGGACATATTCGCCAGCGCGCAACGTGCCGATCTCGCCGTCGCCAAGAACCATCTGTGCCGCCTCGATGGTTAGCGTGCCTTCACCGTCCATCGCATCGCGCGCATTCACCGCCAGATTGATGATCGCACTTTCAAGCTGGTGTGTGTCCACCTTCACCAGCCATTCGCCATCCAGCCCCCTGGTGTGGACCTTTACGCGTTCGCCGAGGGTGCGGTCCAACAGGTCGGACATGCCCGCGATAAGATCGCCGGGACGCAGGGAAGTTGCCGCCAAGGGCTCCTGCCGCGCGAAAGCGAGCAGACGCTGGGTGAGATGCGCGGCGCGGTTAGCTCCTTCCATCGCATTATCGATATGGCGGGCCGCCTCGTCGGGAGATTTCCCGATGCGCCGCTTGGCAAGATCCAGCGCACCGACGACCACGGCCAGCATGTTGTTGAAATCATGTGCGATGCCGCCGGTGAGCTGGCCAACGGCCTCGAGCTTCTGGATCTGGCGGAGCTGAGCTTCGGCAGCGGCGCGCGTCGCGGCCTCCTCGCGCAGCTTTTCGTTGACCGCGGAAAGTTCTCGCGTTCGTTCCTGGACGGCGGCTTCGAGATGATCTGCCCGATTGGTTTCGATATCGGCCCTTCCGCGCGCGACCAGGCGCTGCTGGAACGCATCGAACACCAGCCAGCCGAGCAACAATGCGCTCACGCCGATCAGCACGCCCATGCCGGATAAAAGCTTGGAGAACCAATCCGCCCAGTTCGCCTGCCTTTCGGCCCTGTAGGATCGGCTGTCGAGGATATTGCTTTCGTTTTCCTCAAGCTGATCGAGAATCTTGGCGATCTTGTCGAGCGCCTCGCTCTTGCCGGCCTTGTCGAACAAGGAGATGGCAGCCCATCCCTGACGATAAAAAGCTCTCGTCGCGGCGGCAGCCATTTCGCTGCCGCGCCGCTCATACGCCTGTTTAAGTTCCCGGACGAGCGCAGCCTGCGGCGGATTGTCCGCCGTCAGCTCGGTCAGCCGCTGGATATGCCGTCCAGCCTGTTTCCAATCGTCATAATAAAGCGTGCCGGTCTCGGCCTTGCCATTGATGACGTAACGACCGAGCGCCGCCTCAGAACGGGAAATGGAGGAATCCAGACCGCGAACGACCAGAAGAACGTCGTAGCTACGCTGCTCGCGCTCCTGCGCTGCTTCGCGTTCGGAATTGCTGCGCGCAACAAGCAGGACGAGCGCAAAGAGCACCACACCGGCGATTAGCCCAATCGCCCCCGCGAGCCCCCTGCGCCATGAAACCGCGGCCCTCCCCGCGTCCATGGGTTCGATGCCGTAGTCCGCCATCCATGCCCGTTTACTTCAGACAAGTTTAAAAAGAAAGAACAGCGTGCGGACGTCGCGACGCATGCCGATTAGACCCGTCGCAACTTCGAATTGCTCTTGCCGGCACGCGTTGAAAAACTTCGGCTTGCTGCCCAATTCGGCAGAATTACGCCTCCAGCTCGACATCCCAATAGAGCCAGTCGCGCCAGCTATCGTGAAGATAGTTGGGCGGAAAGCGGCGACCATGGTCCTGAAGCTGCCAGCTCGTGGGGCGCGTCGGCTTCAATGCCAACATCATGCTCGCCTGCCGCGGCGTTCGACCGCCTTTCCTGAGGTTGCATGGCGCGCAGGCTGCGACGACATTGTCCCATGTCGTCCGCCCGCCTTGTGCCCGGGGTATGACATGATCGAAGGTGAGCTCCCTGGTATCGCCGCAATATTGGCAGGAGAAGCAATCACGCAGGAACAGGTTGAACCTCGTGAAGGCGGGATATTGAGACGGCCGGACATATTGCTTGAGTGCGATGACCGAAGGCAGCCGCATCGTGAGGTTCGGGCTATGGATTTCCCGCTCATAATGCTCGACGATGGCGACGCGATCGAGGAACACGGCCTTGATCGCCGTCTGCCACGGCCAAAGACTGAGCGGATAATAGCTGAGCGGCGTATAATCGGCGTTCAACACCAATGCCGGGCAACTTTCGGGATGTCGGATCAGATCGGGATGATACATAACAGAAAGCGGACCCTTTGCTGCCGAAGCGCTCGCAGGCCGCCATCATCCCGTCGCACTCGGGGCGTGAAGCCGACCGGCTCCCGTCTCCGTTGCCGACGCTCCTTCACCGAGTTGCGTGACGCCATCATGACAGCACGGCGCGCGACTCGCCGTCAAGAGCCCGTTTCATGATATCCACAGTCACGCGTTTCGCACCCAGTCCGACTGGGAGGCTCCATCTCGGGCATGCCTATTCGGCCATGCTGGCGCATGACTTCGCGCGCGACCGCGGCGGCCAATTCCTGTTGCGGATCGAGGATATAGACTTCGGGCGCTGCCGGGACGAGTTCGTCGAGGGCATCCGCGAAGACCTCGCTTGGCTGGGGCTTCATTGGGATGGGGGGGTTGCCCGGCAATCACATCGGCTGGAGCTTTACAAAGCGGCGCTCGAGCAATTGCGCAACATGGGCCTGCTCTACCCCTGCTTCTGCACGCGCAGCGACATCGCCGCCAGCGCTTCGGCCCCGCACGGCCCGGAAGGGCTCCTCTATCCCGGTACCTGTCGCGCAATCGATCCGGCCGTGGGTGAGCAACGCCGCCTGGCCGAACCGCACTGCTGGCGTATCGACGTGCACGCCGCGGTAGAACGAACCGGGCAGCTTTTCTGGCACGACAGCCGGGCCGGAGCCATCACCGCTGACCTGCGCAGCCATGGTGACGTGGTGCTCGCACGCAAGGATGCGCCGGTCGCCTATCATCTGGCGGTCACGATCGACGATGCGGCTCAAGGGATTACAAATGTCGTGCGGGGCGAGGATCTGTTTACAGCGACCCATGTTCACCGCCTGCTACAGGCGCTGCTGAACCTGCCGACACCCCGCTATCACCATCATGACCTGCTTCGGGATGACGAAGGCCGGAGACTCGCTAAGCGGGCGGGCGCACCGACGCTCGCCTCGCTGCGATCTGAGGGCGCCGACCCCGAAAAATTGCTAGCCATGCTGCGTGACGCCAAGACGGCGGTTGGCATGAGCACGCGCTGAGCCTACATCGAGGCCATGCACACCATCCTCGTTATCCTGCTGATCCTGGCGATGATCGCAACGGTGGTCGCGCTCGTGCGGGGCATCGTGCAATTTCTCAGGACTAGCAACGAGGATCTCGCGGGCGGCGGGCCCAATCTTTCCGGGGAACGGCAGAACCGGATGATGCGGGCGCGCATCCTCTTCCAGGCCGCCGCGATCATCATCGTGATCCTTCTCCTGCTCCTTGGCGGCTCGCGGAGCTAAGCGCTGGTCAAGCTCAACAAAATATACACTCGGACTGGAGACAGCGGCGAGACTGGTTTGGTCGATGGATCGCGCGTGCTCAAGTCAGCGGCGCGAATGGAGGCGATCGGATCGGTGGACGAAGCCAATTCGGCGATCGGCTTGGCGTTGGCGCATCTCACCGACGCCCGCGCCAGCGCCATGCTTGGCCGCATCCAGAACGAGTTGTTCGATCTTGGCGCCGACATCGCGACACCCGGCGAGAATTTCACGCCTTCGGAGATGAGCCTGCGCGTGGAGGCCAGCCAGGTCGAGCGCCTCGAAAGCGAAATTGACGTCATGAACGCTGAACTTGCGCCATTGACGAGCTTCATCCTGCCCGGTGGGGATGCCGGCACCGCCGCGCTCCATCTTGCGCGCGCGATTGTCCGGCGTGCCGAACGCAGCTTGGTGAAAGCTGCCGAAGAGGAACCCTTCAATCCGCTCGCGCTTGTTTATCTGAATCGTCTCTCGGACCATCTTTTCGTGCTGTGCCGCCGGCTCAACGCGCACGGATCTGGCGACATATTGTGGAAGCCGGGGGCAACGCGCGCGGGCTGATCGCCCGACGATGTTTCCAGTAGTGCAACAAAAATGCCCCATTGGCGGTTTTTAGGCTTTCACGGGGAGGAACGATGCCCACTGCCACCTTGCCGCTCGCAGCCGCCTCGGGAAATTCGCTCGCCGATCATTATCAGTACGTTCGTTCGCTCAGCGAAGCGATCACATCGCCCCTGTCCGATGCCGACGCGACGGTCCAATCAATGGACGATGCTTCTCCGGCCAAATGGCACCTGGCCCATGCCAACTGGTTTTTCGAAACCTTCGTGCTGCGCGATCATGTCCCGCGCTACCGGCCCTTCGACGCGCGGTTCGCCTATCTCTTCAACAGCTATTATGAGGCAGAGGGCGAACGGCATGCGCGCCCCAAGCGCGGAATGCTCTCCCGTCCCTCGCTCGATCAGGTGCGCGCATGGCGGCGCAAGGTCGACGATGAACTGATCGCTGCCTTGCCCTCCCTGGATTGCGAAGCCTTGGCGCTCGTCGAGCTTGGGCTCGCCCATGAGCAGCAGCATCAGGAATTGATGCTGACCGACATGCTCAATCTCTTTGCCGAAAATCCGCTGATGCCCGCCATCTGGGAACCGGGCGATGCCTCGCCCGATGCGACGCCGCCCGCGATCCAATGGATCGAAGGCAGGCATGGCATTGTTGAGATTGGCCATGATCCGGCGGATGGCTTCGCGTTCGATTGCGAGGGGCCGCGCCATCCCGTGCTTCTCCACCGGCATGCGATTGCAAGCCGGCCGATCACCAACGGCGAATGGCTCGCCTTCATGGCCGATGGCGGCTACCAGCGCCCCGAGCTCTGGCTGTCAGACGGCTGGGCCTGGGTGAAATCGCAGCACATCGAAGCGCCTCTTTACTGGCAGCAGAAAGACCAGGCCTGGCATGCTTTCGGCCTTTCAGGGCTGAGAGCCGTGAATTTGGCCGCGCCGGTAACCCACATCAGCCATTATGAAGCAGATGCCTATGCGCGATGGGCCGGTGCGCGCTTACCGACCGAGGCCGAATGGGAGGCGGCGGCTCAAACCCTCGACGCCAACTCGGGCAACCAGCTCGATCAGGCCGGGCCGGTGTGCCCCAGTGCGGCGATCGGCCATGCGGCTTTGCAGCAAATGTTCGGAGACGTCTGGGAATGGACGGCGAGCGCCTATCTGCCCCATCCGGGGTTCCGCCCCGCCGAAGGCGCGGTGGGCGAGTATAATGGCAAGTTCATGTCCGGCCAGCAGGTGCTGAAAGGCGGCAGCTGCGCGACGCCGCGCGGCCATGTGCGCGCATCCTATCGCAACTTCTTCTATCCGCATCAGCGCTGGCAGTTCACCGGCATGCGGCTTGCAAAGGATCTCTGACCGTGCTGCTCGAAGCCGATCGCCCGCTCAACAGCCCCAACCGCGCTGATCCCGCATTTCGCGAAGACGTGCTTCACGGCTTAGGATCCAGCCCCAAGGCCATTCCGGCACGCTGGTTCTATGATGCCGCCGGTTCGGCACTGTTCGAAGAGATCACACGATTGCCGGAATATTATCCAACGCGCATCGAAACTGCGCTGCTTCGCGACCACGCGAAAGAGATGGCGGCGCTTGCCGGCTCGGGCAGGGCTGTCGTGGAGTTTGGTTCAGGATCGTCTGCCAAGACGCCGTGGCTGCTCGATGCGGTGGATCCGTCCGCATATATTCCCATCGACATTTCGGGTGATTTTCTAAGATCCTCGGCAGATGCCCTATCGCAGGCATTTCCCGGGCTTCCGGTGATGCCGATCGAAGCCGATTTCATGACCAGGATCGCGCTGCCGCCGAGCGCTGACGCGCTGCCACGGCTCGGCTTTTTTCCAGGCTCGACGATCGGCAACCTGACCGCCGAACGCGCAGTGGATTTGCTTCGCGACATGCGCAGCAGTCTCGGCGTTGGGGCGATGCTGCTGATCGGCATGGACAGGGTAAAGGACCCGTCCATTCTCATTCCGGCTTATGACGACGCACAGGGGGTGACTGCTCGGTTCAACAAAAACCTTCTGGCCCGGATCAATCGGGAGCTGGAAGGCACCATTCCGATTCACAATTTCCACCATCTTGCGATTTGGAATGATCCCGCCTCACGGATCGAAATGCATCTGGAAGCGGTCGATGATTGCGCGTTCATGGTTGCAGGGCGCAGGTTCGGACTTGCCGCCGGAGAGACGATCCATACCGAAAACAGCCATAAATATGATCTGCGCGGTGCCCGGCTGCTGCTGCGCGCGGGAGGCTGGACGCCCTTGGCCGAATGGTCGGATCCCGACGACATGTTCCTGATCGTGCTCGCGCAGGCCGAACCGACACCCTCCGCGCCCTGACCTCGAAGTCCTGACAGTTGCTCGCGCCGGCGACCGCTTCTATGGCGGCTCGATTATTTCGGCAGGGGACGATCATGGAAAAGCTTGGCGTTATCGGTGCAGGTCAGATGGGCGCAGGCATCGCGCAGATCGCAGCGCAGGCCGGCTATCAGGTCTATCTCTCCGATCTTTCGGTCGAGCTGGCGGAAAAGGGCAAGGCCGGCATCGCCAAGCAGCTTGCCAAACAGGTGGAGAAGGGCAAGCTCAACCAGAGCGACGCCGACGCGATCGTCGGACGCCTCGTTCCGGTCGGAAGCTATGAGCCGATGGCGGATGCGGGGCTGATCATCGAAGCCGCCACCGAGCGCGAGGACATCAAGCGCAAGATCTTCGCAGAAGTCGGCAAGGTTCTGGGTGCGGACGCGGTGCTCGCTTCCAACACCTCGTCGATTTCCATAACCCGGCTAGCCCAGGCTTCGCCCGACGCGGGCCGCTTCATCGGCATGCACTTCTTCAATCCCGTGCCGCTGATGCCATTGCTCGAAATCATTCGGGGCCTCGCCACGAGCGACACAACGGCTGACAAAGCGCGCGCCTTCGGCATCGCTGCCGGCAAAGAGGTCAT